>JAYVJH010000059.1:0-3600 GCA_043769455.1 Runella sp.
TATTCCATTATCAAAGCTAAACTGTAAACCTGCACCCGATGGGGCGGTTACGGTGATTGTTCCCGTGGCTACCAAGCACGTTGGTTGAACCGTTGTGGCCGTTGGGGTGGCTGGTAGTGCATTGACTGTAACAGTAATACAATTGCTTACAGCTGAACATTTTTCAGTGGAACCTGAACAGCTACTTGGTGACGACACAACTACACGATAAAAGGTAGTTGCGGTCAGTCCTGCTGGCGCATCGTAAGTGGCAGCAGTTGCTCCCTCTATGTCTATGTAGCCAGCCGTGCAACTTGTTGTACTTTTTTGCCATTGGTAGGTAAGTGTCCCTGCGCCCGTGGCAGCAGTAGTAGTGGTAAAAGCCGCAGGGTTTCCGCCTGAGCAGACAGCTTGGTTGCCAGTAACTACGGGAGCAGTGACGTTGGCAAAACCAATTTTAACGCTAATATTAAACGCCCCGCACTCAGAGTTAGCTCCGCCCGTTGAACTGAGACTAAATGAGCCACAACCCGTTAGTGAGGTGACAGTTATGCTGTTGTCGCAAGCATTGAAAGTAACACCCGAACTGCCTGTTGCTGCCGTCCAATTGCCACCACAAATAGGGCCATCACAATTGCCGATGAGTTTTTGAAGAAAGAACTTGTCGCCTACTTTTGCCCCACACAACACTGTATCTACTGCCATAGTGGCTGCTATTGGGCAACATTCTGTTACCAATCTCATTCCTTTTGAATTGACAAAACTATTGATAGGTGCCGGTGGATTGGGTAAACCGCCAGTGCGGTCGAGGGTAGCTGGATCAACAAAAACAATACACTCATCATTCCGACCAGCAATATATATCACATTTGTTACTGGATTATATTCTATACTTAACGCATTAGACCAGCCATTTCCACCTACAACATCAAAAGCGGAATCAATCAATACGCCCGCGCTGTTGAATTTGAGCAACCAGGTTCTGCCCGTAGTGTAGTCATTTATAATTTGAAATATATTGCCTGCATTGTCCGAAACAATACCCCAGGCATCATTATTAGAAGTTATACTCAGCGAACTATAAGCTGTCTGGGTAATGAGTGGATTGTAGGCTGTGTTTGCCGTAAAATTGGCTAAAGTTGGTGTAAAACGATAAGCACGATAAATTTTTGTGCCATCGTAATCATTATAACCTGCTGATACATAAAAGGTTCCGTCGGGGGCGGCATAAAAACCCCAGTCTTCCAAAGCACCTGTCGTATAGCCGGTATTATTTGGTAGTCCAGTGAGTGTAACTTGCCCAATCTTCAAACCCGTGCAGAGGTTGTAGGCTTCGATGGTGTTTTTGCCTGATGGGTTGGTGTACAATATACCGTCGCGCAAAACAAAATTGTACCCACCCGTATTGAGTGAAAATGCGCCAGTACCAGTTTCAGGGGATATGCTGCCATCGCAAGTAAGTTTACGAACTTGGCCGTTTGTGGTCTCGCCAATGTATATATTACCGTTTAGGTCTTGTGCAAAGCCGTGGGGGGAGGGCAAGCCGCCGCCAACTGGAAACCATGGTATAGTGCCAGTTACGCCGCTGGGCATTTCAGTTAAGCTACCGTTCGCATTGACCCGAAACTTGTGAACGTACCCGTTGTTAGTACTACCTGCGGGGTCGTTTAGGTATAAATATTGGGTACACTTGCAGCTTGAGCCAGCAGGTACTTGGGCTTGCACCAAAACCGAAAATACGGTGAGTAATAGAAGTATTACACTAAAATTGACGCGCCACCGATTGAGGTAAATAAATTTAGTTTTCATAGAAAATAAGTTTTAGACCAAGTTTTTTCAGAACTATGTAACAATAATTATACCAGTTGTCAAAATTAAAAATATTAAAACAGTTAAAATTATAGAGTTTATAGTAGTGAATAGTAAAAAACGGGCAACGAAAAATATTGTAATTATCTAATAATCAAATATTTAAAATAAATCAAAATGTTATTTATTTATAAGCAACTGCGTATGGTAGAAAATTGAAGTTTTCTCGTGGTAGCTATCATCAATGGAGGCGGTGAGTCTTTTATATTCTATGATATTGAAAAACTTAATAAAAGCAGTCATATAATACTAAACACTTGATTTATTGGCTATTAAGTTACGTTTTGTTGTTTTGTAAAATTCTAAAATAGACCAAAATATAACAAAATTTCCAATCTTTCAAGATGGATAGTTTTGGTAAATTACCCTTTACTTTTGGCCAATTGACAAATAGTAACAACTTACAGGTCTTTTGAGTATTTCGTGTTGATTTTTCATAAAAATAACTCTTTGGTTATAGTAAGTGCTTGCTTGACAAGAATCACACCAAAATATTTATTCGACAGATGGCTTGGTAATTTATTGGTATATTAGGGCTTACGCAAGAAACGTTCTTTCTGTAATAATCTCCCAAAATTCAATCCTTGGCAATAGGGCTGCGACCCTATTGCTAAGGATTGAATTTTAAAAACAAAGAAATGTTTTTTGTGGATTTTGCGTATTATGTATGTTAGATAACGCTGACAAGAGTCTAAAATCTTATCAATGTAAACCTTATCTAAATGCTATCTTAAAGACATTTACTAAGGAACTTAATGAGTTTTTGAAGGCAATGATGAGGGTTTACCTTGCAGACCAAACAGTTATAAGTAGTCGTGAATATATAGTACGGAGTCGTGAGTTAAATACAATACTGTTAATCAGTAAGTTATCAAAATAAAAGTACCGTATTAGTTTTGAATGAGTACTTAATTGCGGCCTTAGATAAATTTGAGGAAGAAATAAAATAGAGCGGGGAGTATAGCAAATAGCTACACTCCCCGCTCTATTTTTTGTCAAAAAAAACTATTTTAAATCTTGAATATCTAACATTCCGACAGGCTTGCCACCGTTTGTTACCAAAATAGTATCGACGTCCGTTTTCTTGAATAGGCTATTGGCGGCATCAAGTAAGGCATCAATTTCGATTGAGATGGGCATTGTGTATTCAAAGTCTCCCATCTTTTTGTTTAGCACATCACGGCCTTCCGAAGTGATGTGGCGGCGCAGGTCGCCATCAGTAAATATACCTTTGACCGAGCCGTCGGCATTGGTAACAGTTACACAACCAAAACCAAACTCAGTCATTTTGATAATGGCATCGGTCAGCGTTGTGTCGGCGCTTACCAATGGGTTGGTACGGCTCATGGTTTCGCCTACGGTAGTTGTTATAAGGCGAGTATGCTCTACAAATTGCTGTGTACCAATGGTCGTAAAGTTATTGTCGGTCAGTACTTTCATTAGTTTCCAAGGCACAGTTATTGTGTGGCAACCTATCTCGATGGCTGCACGCACGTGTTCTACATTACGAACCGACGAAAACATAATTTTGGCATCTGATTCATAATAATCCACCATTTCTACACAGTCTTCGATGAGCTTGTTGGCATCGTAGCCTTGGTCTTGCATACGGCCAGCCAATACGCAAATATAAGTTGCACCCGCACACATAGCCATATAGGCTTGCTGAATGGTATAAACCAAGTGGATATTTACCATCAAACCTCTGTCGTAGAGCATTTTACAAGCACGGACACCTTCTAACGAAACTGG
>JAYVJH010000060.1:0-6052 GCA_043769455.1 Runella sp.
TTTGACGAAGCAACAAAAAAACAATTTTATTCAAAACAAACAATTATAGCAGAGGCAAAAGGTATATCAAATTGCAGCTATTGTGCCATTGGACACGATGCCAACAAAGCAAAAATATGGAAACTTGCCGAAATGGACGCAGACCACGTAACAGCGTGGAGCAAAGGTGGAGCGACAGATACCAAGAATTGTGAAATGCTTTGTAAAGCACACAACAGAGCAAAAGGAAATAAATAAAATGAACAGAAACACCACGACAGAAAAACGGCAGCACCTACATAGGGGTTTGCCAAAATAGGGGCAGAATCGGACCGCCGAAGTGGTGCTAAGTTGAGCATTCGTATTTCTATCAATATTTGTGGTTTGTTGAACATTCGTACTTCTAATTCCCTCACTTAGCCAAGCCCCAAATCGTTTGGCATGTATTTTTTATTAGTTTCAATTTTTTCGTTTTTCGTTGTATCTTTCCAAATGATTCTTCAACCGATTGTAGATATTGCCCAAATTTGCGCTCAGAAAGGCGTAACTAACGTAGTCATTTCGCCAGGCTCTCGCTCGGCGGCTCTTACTTTGGCCTTTGCACGCCACCCCGATATTCATACCGTTGTTGTTGCCGACGAGCGGGCGGCTGGGTTTATTGCCCTGGGCATGGCGCAGCAAACAGGCATGGCTGTGGCCTTGGTTTGTACGTCGGGTTCGGCGGCTTATAACTTAGCCCCTGCCGTTGTTGAGGCGTTTTTTCAAGAAATACCTTTGCTTGTTTTTACTGCCGACCGCCCCAAAGAATGGACAGGCCAGCAAGACGGCCAGACGATGTATCAGACCGAACTGTATGGCAAACACGTTAAAAAGTCATTTGAATTACCTGCCGATTATATCCATACCGATTCAATTTGGTTTACTGAACGAACCATCAATGAAGCCATTAACCTGGCGCATAGCTTACCGATGGGGCCGGTGCATGTCAATGTACCAATTCGTGAGCCGTTTTATCCGACCATAGACGAAAAGTTTGAATATAGCAAACAACTCAAAATCGTTGAAAGGCTTGACAGTCAGGCTGTTTTAAATACCGAAACTTGGCATCGGTTACAAGCGGAGTGGGAGAGTGCCGAGCGAATTGTGGTTGCTGTTGGTCAAATGAAGCCCAATCGGTCGTTGATGGCGAGTTTGAAATCGTTGAGCGAAAGTATGGGCGTTGTGGTGTTGGGCGATGTGATTGGCAATGTACCCAATAATGAGCATTTTGTAACAAGCCACGATGTTTTTTTGGGAAGTCAAGATGCTGAGTTACTTCAAAAACTACAACCAGATTTATTGATTACGATTGGCAATTCGTTTTTGTCCAAAAATCTAAAATCGTTTATCCGAAAATACAAACCTGCCAAACATTGGCACGTAAAGCAGTCAGACAATTTGATTGATGCTTTTCAGACATTGACAACTGTTATTGCTGTTTCACCCAATTATTTTTTTGACAAATTACTCAATGATTTAGATTACCAGCAGTTTGTACAAAACGACTCAGAAGATGAAGAACGAGTTGATCATCAGCAACTTTGGCTCAAAACTGACCGAGAAGCCAAACGGCGATTATATGATTTTATAAAAAATGAATCTCGCTGGAATGAATTGGCAGTTATTGAAAAAACAACAGAAAAATTACCCCAAAATATAGTCTTACATTTGGCCAACAGTATGGCCGTTCGCTATGTCAATTTAGTAGGAGTACCCGAAAATACCGAAATATGGGCCAATAGGGGAGTGTCGGGCATTGATGGCTGCACGAGTACGGCGGTTGGTGCAGCATTGAAGACCGACAAAATGGTGTTTCTGATAACGGGCGATGTAGCGTTTTTTTATGATCGCAATGCACTTTGGCACAATCACTTACCCAAAAACTTAAAGATAATACTTTTGAATAACGCTGGGGGCAATATTTTTAGAATCATTGATGGGCCATCGGTACAGCCCGAACTTGAACAGTACTTTGAAACCCGCCACCAAACTACTGCTCAACGAACTGCCGAAGATGCTCAAATGGGGTATTTTTCAATGACAGAACAGTCTGACTTTCAAGTTGTTTGGGATAATTTTATTCAAAACAATAATAAATCTAATCTCTTAGAAATTTTTACGAATCCAGTCGTTAATGCGGAGGTGTTTGGCGATTATAAAAAGGCAATGCGATAAGAAAATTATGGTTCTTCGTTGATTTATACGGAAAACTTATTTTGTTGTATGGAAGTCTTCGCTCAAAGCGAAGACGTCCATATGTTCCCGTACAAATATTAGAAGAACCAAAATTATTTGACCAGTTTGTAGTGTATATTTCCCTAAATTTAAACAAATAAACCCTCAATGCGATGAATAAATTTTTGCTTTTACTGTTGCTTTGCGCTACGTCTTTGGCTGTTTTTGGTCAAAAAAAGAAAACTGCAAAACAAACGATTGTAGTACCGACCATCAAAAAAAGCCTCACTCACGACGTGTATGACCTGTGGAAGGACATCACAGAACGAGCGATTTCAAACGATGGAACTCAGTTTGTGTATGGCATCAACCCACAAGAAGGCGATGGGAAATTATATCTTAAAAACCTGACTACCAATAGCTTTATAATGGCAGACCGTGGCTATGAGGCACGCATGACTTATGACAGTAAAAATGCGGTGTTTAAGATAAAGCCAATGCTCAGTGCGGTAAAAGATGCCAAAAGAGCCAAAAAGAAAAAAGAAGATATGCCCAAGGATTCGCTTGGGATATTTGACTTTGGGGCAGCTAAAACAACAAAATTTGCAAATATTATTTCATTCAAAATACCCGAAAAAGCAGGCGGCTGGCTGGCGTATTTGGAAGACACTAACAACCAAAAAGCACTGACCAACAAAACAGACAGTAGCCAAAGTAAGCCCAAAAAAATCGCAAAAAAAGAAAGCGAAGAGAATGGTTATAGATTAGTTTTGAAGAACTTAGGCTCAAATTTGGACACTAAATACGGGTTTGTCAAAGAGTATGAGTTATCCAAAAATGGACAATACCTTTGTTTTTCGACAACTGGCAGCGATTCGGTGCGGGCAGGGGTTTATGTGGTAGAACTAAACACTCAAAAACTAACTGCTATTTATACTGGCCATGCCAAGCACAAATACAAAAAAATTGTTTTTGATGATGGCGGCCAGCAACTGGCTTTCGTGGCCGACTTAGACACCAACTCAAAAACACAGAGCCGTTATCCCAAATTATATTATTGGAAAAACACCGAACCCAAAGCTACGTTATTGGCCGATGAATCAAATTTAGTCTCACAAAAAAACTGGGTTTTGAGTCAAGAAACAACACCTAAGTTTTCAAAAGATGGGCAAAAATTATTTTTTGGAACTAACCCACCGCCAATATTTGCCGATACTACATTGCTACCAGACGAAATTGTAAATGTCGAGGTATGGAAATGGAATGATACAAAATTACAAACGCAACAGAAAGTATCGCTCGAAGCAGATAAGAAAAAATCGTATTGGGCGGTGGTAAATTTATTAGACAAAAAAATAGTACAACTCGCTGACCCGTCAGTGCCAGATGTTGAGTTGGTCAATGAAGGCAAGGCTGAGTTTGTGGTAGGTCGCTCAGATTTGAAATACTCAAACCAGCATTGGGACTGGAACGCCAAGCAAGATATATATTTGATAAACGTGGCCGATGGTTCAAAAAAACTAATAAAAGAGAAAGTGCAGGGTTCGGTGGCGGTATCGCCCGAGGGCAAGTACTTGTATTGGTTTTCGGACCCAGATACGGCATGGTTTTGTTATCAAGTTTTGACCGATAAAATACTAAAACTCACCAACAACCAAACAGTAAAATTTGCAGACGAAGAAGACGACCACCCCGATTTTCCGAATACCTACGGGCTTGCAGGCTGGACAAAAAATGATCAATATCTGTGGGTATATGACCGATATGATATATGGCAGATAGACCCAACCAACGCCACGGCCACTAAACTTACCAACGGACGGACGGAACAAAAACAAGTGAGGTACCTAAAACTTGACCCCGAAGAGCGCACTATTGATACCAGCAAGCCGATATTGCTCAAAACTGTGAATGAAAATACAAGAAAAGAAGGATTTGGGCTGTTGTCAAATGGTGCAGTTTTGGGGCTTTATGAAGGCGACTTTAAGATTGGCAATACTGTCTTGAAAGCAAAAAACGCTGACCGAGTTTTGTTTACTCAGGAAACATTCAGAGACTATCCAGACTGGTACAGTACAGATTTTGGTTTTAATAATATCAAAAAACAAACCGAAGCCAACGCCCAACAAGCTGATTATGAATGGGGTAGTGTAGAATCTGTGAGTTGGGCGGCCAACGATGGAACACCTCTAAAAGGGCTTCTGTACAAACCAGACAACTTTGATGCAAATAAAAAATATCCGATGATGACGTATTTTTATGAAAAAAATTCTGACAATATTCATTCTCATTTTGCCCCACGGCCTATTCGGTCGTACATCAATTTTAGCTATTTTACGAGCAACGGATATTTGGTTTTTGTGCCAGATATTATTTATAAAACGGGCTATCCAGGCCAGAGTGCTTATAATTGCGTTGTGCCTGGGGTGCTGAATATGGTTGCCAAGGGTTTTGTCGATAAAGACCGAATTGGAGTGTCGGGTCATAGTTGGGGCGGCTATCAGTCGGCCTATTTGATAACCCAAACCAACTTGTTTAGAGCAGCAGAAGCTGGTGCGCCCGTGGTCAATATGACGAGTGCCTATGGCGGAGTCCGTTGGGAGTCTGGGGCTTCTCGACAAGCACAATACGAAAAAACACAAACCCGAATTGGTGGTACACTTTGGGACAAACCGATGCAGTATATCGAAAATTCGCCGCTGTTTTATACCCCCAAAATACAAACGCCTGTGTTGATGATGCACAACGACGACGATGGGGCTGTGCCGTGGTACCAGGGTATTGAGTTTTATATGGCTCTCAAACGGCTCAATAAACCCGTTTGGTTGCTCAATTATAACGGCGAAAAACACGGACTCACCAAACGCCAAAACATGAAAGATTTTGCTGTGAGGCTCTATCAGTACTTTGACCATTATCTCAAAGACGCTCCCGCACCTTCGTGGATGTTGGACGGGCTGCCGATGATTGAAAAAGGTATAAACCAACATTTAGAAACAACAAAAACTGGGACGACTAAAAAGTGATAAGATATTGATAAACAGTACTTTAATATAATAGCAGTTTGCGTATAGTGTTGATATTTATTGTAATAACGTTGGTCGTAATCTTGAAAATTATGACTAACACTGCCTATTATCTCACGCCCGATTCCCATTGTTATCTACAAGCCGCTCAAAATCTGTTAGATGGCAGAGGTTATCGTATTGATTTTCAGAATAAAAATACGTTTTGTGCCATTTGGCCAGTGGGTTATTCGTTGCTTATTGCTGGGGTCTCGTTTCTGACCAAATTATCTGTCGAGCTATCGTCCAAGGTCGTTAATTTATTAGCCGTGGCTGGCATGTTGTTACTTATTTACAGACAATATAAATCCCAGAGTTGGTTTGTGGCCTTGGCTTTGCTGTCGTCGTCGTTCTTGCAGCTTTATGCCAACACTTGGTCGGAGACTGTTTTTGTTTTTTGTATGTTGGGTTTTTGTTTTAATTACAATCAAAAAAATAACTTAAATTGGGCTTTTGCTGTCGCAGCTTTTTTGACTCGCTACATTGGTTTTTTTCTGATTGTACCGCTAATCGTCCAACGAAAGTATAAATCAGTTCTTGTTTTTAGTGTTTTTGTTGGACTGTATTTACTGAATAATTATGCTCAAAATCAGACTTTTACAGGTGACCACGGCCATTTTCCGACTGAGCCGTTTCTGACAAGACTAATCAGAGGATTGAAAGGTATTGGCGAGGAAATAGCGTTTTGGGGTGTCAGAGATTGGGACTTAAAAAGTGGTAGCGAAGTTCTGATTTTTTTTATTTATGGTATTTCAATAGTGCAAGTCATAATTCTGATAGTAATAATAAAAATC
>JAYVJH010000061.1:0-2863 GCA_043769455.1 Runella sp.
TTATTTGTCGTGAATCAACTCTCGCTCTTTTTCAATTACATCAACAAATCTCCACTTTTTTTGCTAATTTTGAAATATATTGCAAACATAGGAGTCGTGAGTATATAGTACGGTGTCGTGAGTTAAATACAATGTTGTTAATCAGTAAGTTATCAAAATTAAAATACCATATTAGTTTTGAATAAGTACTTAAGTTGAGGAAATGAGTTATTTATGAAGACAGAGGCCAACCGAGTTCTGTGTCTTCACAGAACTCTCAACTTGATGGAAGTCGAAGAACTACGCCAAATCCCCTCCAAATTCAATATGCTCATACACTTCGACCATTGAAATAGTAGTACCAAGTGAACGCAAGGCGATTGTGTCGTTGGAGTTGGTATATTTTTTGATGCGCCACAGGTCTGGCTCTTCCTGAAAACGAGTTTCGACACTACAACCATCGGTGCTGACCAACACATATTCTTGAAAAGACGGAATCTGTTTGTATAGCTCAAATTTTCCCAGACGGTCGTAAGACTGCGTACTGGGCGATAGTACCTCGACAATAAGTAACGGGTTAGTAACAATGTCTCGGCGATTGTTCCAAAACTCAGGCTGCTCGCATATAACAAGTGCATCGGGATAAACGCCAATATCTGAGGCTTCAATGCGAATTTTTAAGTCGCTATTATAAACACGAAAGACCCTAAGTAATGACTTAGTTGCAATTTTGATAGCCGTACCAATATTCATACTGATTTCACTGTGTACATCTGTTCCACCCATTACCTTAATAATTTGTCCGTTATAAAATTCATGTTTTTCGAGGGCTTTTTCTTCTCGGCGCAGGTATTCATCAAAAGTATAAACTTTCGACTTCTGCAATGTTCTGACGTTTTTGGAAACAGCAACCATTTTTTGTTTTTTTTGTACACAAATTAAAAAAACTTTAATCTCATAAGCAAGTAGTGTTCTTAGTTTATTACCTAAGTTTTTCAAAATCAATAAAAATGATAAACGTGGTTTGAAGGGAGTTACGTTATTTTGAAAAATCGTAAAATCAAAAAAATGAAGGAACAAAATAATAAATAACTGATCTGTTACTTCTCTGACCGTTGGCGGTCTGAATGACACACCAATCACACCAACACGATGAGTCCATTTGATTTTGTTTTTGACGACGAAGACCTTGACGAGGTAAATTTAGAAGATAAAAAGAAGTAAATATTCAGTTAAAGTTAGGTATTTTTAAACACAAACTGATATTCTCTACCACCTTCTAAGCGGTAGCGTTTGGTACCTAAGTCGGCATTGAAAGATGCAGTTGAGGTACTTGCAACTACTTTTTTTGTTTTTGGGTCAATTTTTGTTGTCTTATTAGCCAACGGAACTGCTGCTATCGGCAAGGTAGCCAACGCCGCCGAACCCATCGCTTCTTTGTCGGAAAGTACTAACTCTGCCTGACAGCCTTGCGGTAGTTTGATGTTAATAATCCGATTGCCAAGTTTACCTCTTGACCTAAATAAAATAGGCCCCAATACGGTATGGTAGCTCAATGATAGCTGGCCAATGTCGCCTATTTGTGGTCGTATTTGTACTTTTTTGAAACCCGCTGCAAGTGGCTGAATACCCGCCACGCTACCGTACATCAAGTATAATGGCGAAACGGCACAATGACTCCATTGTTGGCTATTGTCGGGCTTTACATGCCACCACTCCCCTATGGTATTGTTGTTTGTTACTGACTCCATTTCAAACCATTTTGTTCTAAAATCGTCAATAATGGTCTGTATCGAGCCTGCTCGTGCCAAAGCCCAATAACGCCAAGTAGCATTGGCAGGGTACGATAAACCCAAATTATAGGGTGTATCTTCTAATACTTTTACTGAGTTTTGAGAAAGTCCGTCAGGGCAAAGGTCATACAAAACGGCAGTAGCCAGAGAGCGGTCGCAGAGGCGTATTTCTTTTTCTTCGGCAAGCCATGGTAGATTATTGACAAACATACCTTGATTGGTACTCCAAAAACTACGAATCGTAGCCGTATGTGTGTCGTTGGCTATGGAACGGGCTTTACGGGCGAGGTCGTTTTCGTCAAATAAATCGCACAGGTTGGCAAAGGCTTTTTTGAGCATGGCCACTATGTAGAGATTAAAGGCACACTGCTTATGGCGTTGCTGTTGATAGGCACTGTGGTCAATCCAGACAGACGGAATACCGATATTTTCGACAGGAAAAAGTCCATTTGGCTGTCTGATTGTGAGCAAATATTCAAAAAACTTAGCTAATCGTGGAAACACCTCCGTTAGCTCTGACTTATCGCCAGTGTAGAGGTAGTAGTTCCAGCAATCGAAATTAAAACCCACACCGTGGTCGAGCAGTGGCCCCCAGTCGGTGAGTGAGAGCTGTCGCTGGGCGAGGCGTTCGAGACGGTCGTAGGCAGGCCAACAATCCAAGAAATAACCTTCGTTGGTTATGCCCTGACTAAATGTATTGATAAATCGGGCGTGTAGTTTGGTATCTCCAAAAGCCGACTGAATGGCGTGCAGTTGGTGGCTGGCATCGCCGCTGTATTGTTGGCGTTCACGAGCCATGCCGTCCACAATGGTTTCTTGTGCCGAGTTGGTTACAGTATTAACACAAGCATCTATTACTTTCTGAATTTTGGTGTCCGAACATCTCATATTGGGCTGTTGCGGCCACGCATATTGCCGCCGGCGTGCGCCGACATTGCTCACAACAACATTACCAACTGCCCCGTGAATATGTAACTGAACCCACCTAAACGACTCATAGTCAAAGGTTTCAAAGCGATTGACTCCCGACCGACAAATAAATCGCGACCAAGAATTAAATTTAGTATTTAAGAATGGATTTAGACCTCCAA
>JAYVJH010000062.1:0-4081 GCA_043769455.1 Runella sp.
TTTTTTTGTTGTAGCCAATCTTTACTAACTCTTCATTGATGAGTCGTTTCAGAAACATTTTTTCTTTTATCCAAACAGGCATTGCCGTAATAAAAGAACGGACACCCTTGGGCGCAAAGGCATAATAAGTTTCGAGAAGTCTTTCAAATTTGAGAAGCGGCTTGTCATAAAACACGATAGCATCTAACTCATTGAGGGTTGCGCCACTATATTCAAGACAATATTTGATGGCATTTGCAGGAAAATTAGAATCGTGTTTTTTTCGGGTAAACCGTTCTTCTTGTGCGGCGGATATTATTTCGCCATTGTCTATTAGAGCAGCGGCTGAGTCGTGATAAAAGGCTGAAATTCCGAGTATTTTCATTAGGAACTATTGTTTATCTTGCAACACAAAAATAATTACAATTCTCTGTAATGCAAACATTTGTCGCTTTTTAGTACCGATATTTTTGCCCTTTAAAATCAAAAATTATCAAACGGTAACCGTTGGCTTTTTTGAGTATCACTTTGTTGGGTTCGTTACGGTCAATACGCTGAATGTAAGTGGCGTTTTTGGGTAAATAAAAATTGACCAACTGGGCATCTTTGATTGAATAGACTGGCGGATCTACGCTATATTCGGTGTCTTTACCAAAATCGGACGGGTATATGACAGTATCGCCTTCGCTGTATTTTTTTATAATTGTAGCCGCCACCATTTGATATGGGTTTTTTGCTCTTGGAATACTATACGACAAATAACGAGGGGCTACGTCGTTCCAGATATTATTGATAGTTTGACACAAAAACACGGCCTGAATAGCTAATAACACAACCCCAACATACTTAACCCAGTTTTGCATCGTCCATAGTTTTTTGAGCGATAGAGCCACTAATATAAGCATAAACGCCATACCGTAACCTGCGTATTTTTGTTGTATTCTAAACGTATTTTGGTCTTGAATGGCAAACAATATTAGAAACAATACTGGAAAAATGGCCAGAATCCAAATTGACAAATACACATTCCTCGTTTCTGATTTTTGTTCGATTGTATCTTTAATAACCACCATCAAGAACAATAAGCCTGCTGTGAGAGAGGTAAATTGAAATCTTGAAGTAGAATACAACACAAATGACAACAACAACCCAAAAATAATAATATATTTTTTGACTGCTTCATTTTTTAAGAACCAATAAAAACTGGTGCATACAAAGGCGGTTAATATTGAAATAACCGTATTTTTATTGCCCTGTAATACATCAAAAAGACCATTGGTTAGTAAATATTGATTTGAAAGCACAGGTAACAACTGAATAAACACAGATTTGAAAGTCGTTGGTGCAAGATAGCCAATTTGGGGGTCTTTGATTGCCATTGCATTATATACCCTTGCACTGTCGGCCATAAACTTGAACGCTGCCTGCCCGCCAGCGTGCCACAACCACCAGTACATACCAAGAGCTGGAATAAGCATAGCTGCAACAAGACCAACGTAAGTTTTAATATTTCGGACAAATAAAAGCGTGAGTAAGCCGTGTAATATAAACAAAGTGAACACCGCATAATGGCACATTAAACCAGCAAAAACACTCAAACCATAAGCTAAGTACAACCATGGCGAAATAATTTTTGATTTTGAGTATATGATTTTAAAAAATAGATAGGAAGACAATAAACAAAAAAAATAAGTCATTGAATAAGTACGCACAACTTGCGACCAACCGACATAGAGCGGCTCAATGGCAGCCAAAAAGGCAGCGAGCAAAGCCAAATTGATAGAGCCAAAATATTCTTTTACGAAACTATACAGTAATAATACCAATAAGATACTAAACAATACCGACAGCCCCCGAAGTGTACCATCACTTAGTCCAAAGATTGATGTCCAATAATGTAGCGATAATGCGTATAATGCCGAGCTACCGTTGTCCATTCGTGCAATAGTTTCATAGAAATCGGCTTTATTTTTGTGTTTCCAAAATTCGGTCGGGGTAAAATAAGGACTTGTTGCTTTATGAAAAACATCGAACTGATTTGAACCCTCAAAGGCAATAAATTGGCTAACTGTGAGTGATGTTTTTTCGTCTCCACCAATGCCGTGTTCGTCAATATTAACAAGCCGTAGAACAAATGCAAAAACGAGAATAAAACCGAGTAAAATATAATCTTTGTTCATGCTAAAATAGGAAATTGATATTTAAGACACAAAACTAACCAAATCAAAATTGCTAATCAGTAATGAAGTAGTATATTTGCACGAATTTTTAGAAATTAAACTAACCAATACCAACGACAGATGAATCAAATTGTCTATTTAGTACCACTTATGGGTCTTGTAGGGCTTGCCTACACCTTTTGGAAATTTAACTGGGTATCGAAGCAAGAAACTGGCGACGAAAACATGACCCGCCTCTCTGGCTATATTGCTGACGGTGCTATCGCTTTCTTGAAAGCCGAATGGAAAGTATTAGCCATGTTTGCTTTTCCGACGGCTATATTGCTATACTGGCTTGGCTCAAACGAAGGCACGCCCGAACACCCCATTCATTCATCTCCACTTATTGCAGTTGCATTCTTGATTGGTGCGTTCTTCTCTGCACTCGCTGGTTATATAGGTATGAAGGTAGCCACCAAAGCCAACGTTCGTACTGCACAGGCTGCCCGTACTTCATTGGCTAAGGCACTCAACGTATCTTTTACGGGTGGTTCGGTTATGGGCATGGGCGTAGCTGGCTTGGCCATTTTGGGCTTAGGCGGCTTGTTTATAATATTCTATAATTATTTTGCCCCAGGTTTACCATTAAACTCCGACGAAATGAGAAAAGCCATCGAAGTATTGGCTGGTTTCTCACTCGGTGCGGAGTCTATCGCCTTGTTTGCCCGTGTGGGTGGGGGTATATACACCAAAGCCGCTGACGTAGGTGCTGACTTAGTAGGTAAAGTCGAGGCAGGAATCCCCGAAGACGATGTACGCAACCCCGCCACCATCGCCGACAACGTAGGCGACAACGTAGGTGACGTAGCAGGTATGGGTGCCGACTTGTTTGGCTCGTATGTAGCCACCATTTTGGCAACAATGGTATTAGGTCAAGAAATTAGCGTAACAGACAATTTTGGCGGTTATTCGCCCGTGTTACTACCTATGCTCATTGCAGGTGTAGGTTTACTGGCCTCGATTGTGAGTACGTTTTTTGTTAGAATCAAAAACGAGACTTCGTCAGTACAAGCCGCTCTAAACCTTGGCAACTGGGCTTCGGTAGGTATTACTTTTGTATCTTGTTATTTTTTAGTTCAATATATTTTGCCAGAAAACCTCAACTTACGTGGCTTTGAATTTACCCGTGATGGTGTGTTTTATGCCATCGTAGTTGGTTTGGTAGTAGGTGCGTTGATGTCTATGATTACCGAATATTATACAGCCATGGGCAAACGCCCTGTGTTGTCAATCATCGAGAAGTCGGGTACTGGCCATGCTACCAATATCATCGGTGGTTTGGCAGTTGGTATGGAATCTACCGTTTTGCCTACTTTGGTGCTGGCCGCTGGTATTATTTTTTCTTATAAGTTTGCAGGCTTGTACGGTGTGTCTATTGCTGCCGCTGGTATGATGGCCACAACAGCTATGCAGTTGGCGATTGATGCCTTTGGACCGATAGCAGACAACGCTGGCGGAATAGCCGAAATGAGCCAACTCCCAGCCGAAGTACGTGAGCGTACCGACAATCTCGATGCCGTTGGTAACACCACAGCCGCCACAGGCAAAGGCTTTGCCATTGCATCGGCAGCTCTGACTTCGTTGGCATTGTTTGCCGCTTTTGTAGGTATTGCGGGTATTTCGCATATTGATATTTACAAAGCACCTGTTTTGGCTGGCCTGTTTGTGGGCGGTATGATTCCGTTTATATTCTCAGCCTTGTGTATATCGGCAGTTGGCTCGGCTGCTATGGAAATGGTAAACGAAGTACGCCGCCAGTTTCGTGAAATACCAGGCATAATGGAATACAAAGCCCAACCCGAGTACGACAAATGTGTGGCCATCTCAACCGAAGCCTCTATCAAACAAATGATATTGCCAGGTGCTATTGCGCTCATTACGCC
>JAYVJH010000063.1:0-3672 GCA_043769455.1 Runella sp.
GTTGCAAACGCTACCTACTATCAGCCGCTCTGCTTCTGACTACACACGACTCACGCCAATGGCTGCCGAGGGTGGCTCTTTTGGTGGCCGCAACAGCCAGTACAACAACTATTCGTTAGACGGTGCAATTTTTAACAATCCATTTGGCCTCGATGCCGCCACACCAGGTGGCCAGACCGATGCACAGGCAGTTTCGCTCGATGCCATTGACCAGATTCAGGTAGCCATTGCCCCCTACGACGTTACGCAGGCGGGTTTTACGGGTGCATCTATCAATGCCGTTACCAAGTCGGGTACAAATACTTTTACTGGAACGGCCTTTGGGTTTTTTCGTAACAAAAGTATGATTGGTGTAAAGGTAAAAGACACCGAAGTATTTCGTGGCGACTTAAACGCATCGCAGTTTGGTTTTGCTTTGGGCGGGCCGATTATCAAAGACAAATTGTTCTTTTTTGTAAACTACGAAATGGAACGCCGCTCAGACTTAGGGGCAAACTTCGTAGCCAGCCGTGGTGCTGGTGGGGCAAATGTATCTCGAGTTTTGGCTGCTGACTTAGACAATGTTTCAAACTTGTTGCGCCAAACTTTTGGCTACGAAACAGGTGCTTACGAAAACTACAAACACAATGCCAACAACTCAAAAGGTTTGTTTAAGTTAGACTGGAACATCAACCAAAATCATAAATTATCGGCTACGGTCAATTTCTTAGATGCTTTCAAAGACAAACCAGCCAACCCAACGGCTATCGGTCGTCGTGGGCCAGATGCCATTACGTTACAGTTTTATAACTCGGGCTACCGCATCAACAACAAAATATTGAGCGGTATTGTGGACCTAAAATCGCAGTTTGGTAGCCGTTATTCAAATAAATTGCAAGTTGGTTTTTCTAAATTTACCGACACCCGTGACCCATTCTCGCAGCCGTTTCCTGTCTTGAATTTTAGCAAAGGTGGCCAACGCTACATCGTGGCTGGCCATGAGCCGTTTTCTATCAATAACTCATTGGGACAAACGGCGTTGCAATTTACCAACAACTTTAATATTTATGCAGGTAAGCACACCATCACACTCGGTTTGAGTTTCGAGAAGTTTAGCTTCGACAATTCATTTAATCTAACTGGCTATGGCCCTCGGGTGTTCTTTGGCCCAGGTGAGCCAATCGAAACCGCAGCTACTTTTATAAAATCAAAGGGATTTGCTGACGAGGTAGCTGGCGCAAGAGCAGCCTTTACTAACAACAACGCCAAAGGCACCTGGGCATTGGCCGAAACAAACGTAGGGCAAGTGGCACTTTATGCACAAGACGAGCTGGCAGTAAACGACAAGCTAACGGTTACTTATGGTTTAAGAATCGACCGTCCGTTGTATTTTGACACCCAAACCAAAATGGACGAAAACATTGCCCGTAACGGCGGTCTGATTGACAAAGGTGGTGTGTATGCGCCCGACATTCAGTACTATAATGGCAGCGGTACGCCAACAAAATTAGACAGTCGTACATTACCAAAACAAACTCCGTTGTTCTCGCCACGAGTAGGTTTTAACTATGACGTAAAAGGCGACCGCACTCAGCAGTTACGTGGTGGCTCTGGCTTGTTTACTGGTCGTTTTCCGTTTGTTTGGATAGGTAACCAAGTAGCCAACCCAGCTTTTTTCTTTTATTGTGTAACTGACCCTAACTTTAAATTTCCGCAGGTATGGCGTACCAACTTAGGCTACGACCACAAATTTAGCAGCGGCTGGTTGGTATCGGCAGACGTGATTTACACCAAAGACGTAAATGCAGTAATGGTTCAGAACTGGGGCTTGAAAACACCATCGGGTCGCTTACAAGGTGCCGACAACCGTCCAACTTACACAAATGCAGACAGAGCGCAGATTTTTGGTGGCTCAACAAACGCTTATGTATTTACAAACAACAACTTAGGTAGCACTTTTAACATTCAACTACAAGCCGAAAAAACGTGGGCAAGCGGTCTTTATGTCAAAGGAGGTTATAACTTCTTAGATGCCAAAGACGGTGCTTCGACTACGGTAGAAATCTCGTCGGACGTGTATGACCTCAACCCAGCCTCGACCCAAAACTCAAATACACCAATATTGGGGCCATCACCGTTTGGCAATCGCCACCGCTTTGTGGGTGTGGTGGCCAAGAAGTTTGTATATGGTGGTGGTAAATATGCCACTAACTTTGCACTCTTTGGTGAGTTTGTACAGGGCAATCGCTATAGCTTTACTTACTCTGGCGACATCAACAACGATGGCGGTGGCAACAACGACCTGATGTTTGTACCAACCGATGCCCAGATTGATCTTATGAAGTTTGTAGGCGTGGCATCTGACCAGTCGTCGCAAAAAGCTGGCTTAAAATCGTACATTGCACAAGACAGCTATTTGAGCAGTCGCCGTGGCCAATATACTGAGAAGTTCGCTTCATTGAACCCTTCTTACACCAAACTTGACTTGCGTATTTTGCAAGATTATATTTTGCCAAACAAAAATGTGATACAGGTAAGTTTGGACGTATTGAACTTGGGTAACTTGATTAACTCAAACTGGGGTACTCGCCAAATAGCATCGACAACTCGCTTGGTGCAGCCACTTGGTATCGACAACGTAAGTGCGGCTGGCGTGCCTACTTATAGTTTTGATACAGCCCAAAAATCGACTTACTACAACGATTTTTCGCTTAACTCTCGCTGGCAAATACAGTTAGGTTTGCGCTATCGGTTTTAAGAATTGAATAAAGACAACAAAAGAAAGACGGCATTGCTCAGAGCAATGCCGTCTTTCTTTTGTTGTTATGTATAGAGAATGACAGAGAACATATTAGAGATTATTACGATGTGAATACGCCCAGATTAGCCAACTTTTTGAAAGTTGGCTAATCTGATTTTAGTATGTCATATCGCAGTCTTTACCAATTAACCTTGAAAGAGCATCTACTATCAGATACTTTTTCAAGGTTAATTGGTTCTACGGAAGTCTTCGCTTTGAGCGAAGACTTCCATTTACAGTAGCTCGCTACTTCTTAAAGAAAAACTTACTCGGAGCAATTTCGGCCTTTACAGAATCAATGAGCGTGCCGTTGGCTTGGTATCTAAACACAAAACCCGCTTGCTTATAAGACGGAATGAGACCCGCATAAATAGTACCCGTCTGGGCATCTACACTTAAACCACCGCCAAAGAGCCGCTTTACAAACGGCTTGTCGGCTACTATACTTGTAGCATCTATCGCAAAGCTATACGTTTCGCCCTTTTGTTTGAAGCCATCTTTGGCATCATAAAAAGAACTTGTAAAATAAAAAGTACGCTTGTCGGCACTCAACGTAAAAGCACTTGGAGAGACTTCGGGGTTGGGTGATGTTACTTTCAAACGAGTTTCTACGGCTTTGGTCGAGGTATTGAAGCGCAACAGTTCTTTGTTGGCATAAATCCATAGTTTACCATTGGCATCAACATCAAGTAGCGATGGATTTGTACCAACCACCACTGTTTGCTTGACGGCATCGGTTGCTATGTCTATCACGCTCAACAGCGTTTTGCCAGAGCCTGTGCTACCCACAAAAGCTTCCGAACCAACAACGATAATGCTCTCTGCACCATTCTGAACAGGTATTTTTTTGGTGAGTTTATTAGTAACTAAGTCAATGACAGCTACATAGCCTG
>JAYVJH010000064.1:0-2216 GCA_043769455.1 Runella sp.
ATTTTTTGTTCTTTCAGCGTTTTGTCAAAGGCTTTTTGTTGCTTTCGAGCCATTATACCCGCCACTACGCTACCAATTAGTACCAAGCCTTTGCTAAATTCAAAAACCTCTTCGTTGGTTTTATAAAATTTAGGTGTCCAATATTCAAACAAGTTATCAATCAAAAGCACAGTCGCTGCTGGTACTATCATCCATAGCAACAGGCGCGCATTTGAACTTTGTGCTTTGAGTAAATAAGCTGGTGCAACAACCAATATTATCGATAAGAAAAAAATAAGTGCTGCAAAGTGGTTTTTGTCAAAAAAAAACTCGGCCCCAGCCAGTACAAATATCACAATTCGGCCTATTCTAAGTCGATTGTGCCAAATAGGTAAGTTATCGTTCAGAAGTAAAAATTTCTGAACGAACGGAATTAAAAAAAAAGCAACTAAAAGAGCTGGTATGGAAGACATCATATCAAAATCGTTGAACACAAACCCAAATATAAAGAAAGTATTGGTTGGCACAATTTTTGTTGATATTTTGCTGAACTAATAATCACTTTAAACCAAAAATAACAATGAAAAAAATCATCATCGGATTCGTCGTTGTGGCTGCACTATCGGCTACTGTAAGCTATGGCATCGGCAAAAAAGCATCTAAAAAAGACAAAGTTTGTACCAAAACCGAAGCGGGTTGTTGCAAAAAAGGTGAAAAAGCCACAGCCTGCTGTGCCGAAAAAAAGAAATAATTGAGTATTGAATACCCAATAAAGTAAAACCTCGGCAAAAGTCGAGGTTTTACTTTATTGGCCAGTGAGCGTATTGAGCCTTCAATGAATTTTTAGTATATTTGCTAATAAAATACCTTTAAAGTGCGACCAAGGTATTTTATTGAATTAGTGATTTACTAAAAATTCGATAATCAATGTCCAAAACTCTTCGTTTCAAACTCATTTTCTCATTTTTCATTTGCCATTTTTCATTTGCCATTTGCAAAGCCCAAATACTTAGCCCAGCGGCCAAAGTAAGCCTCATCACTGTTTCGTCGGGCGATGAACTATACAGTGTTTTTGGACACAGTGCTATTGCCATCACCGACTACGACCGAGGCATCGATAGAGTCTATAACTATGGTACTTTCGATTTTAAGGCCGGTTATTTTATTTTAAAATTTCTCAGAGGCACACTCCCCTACCAGCTTTCGGTATATGGTATGTACGGCATGGTCGAAGGCTCTCGCCAAGAAAACCGAACGGTAACAGAGCAAGTACTGAACCTGTCGCAAAGCCAAAAAGAAAAGCTACTTAATCTATTAGAAATCAACTATTTACCAGAAAACAAAAACTACGCCTATCGTTTTTTTTATGACAACTGCTCGACCCGTATCAGAGATATGTTTAAGGCGGCTTGTGGCGATAGTTTACAATATTCACAAACATCGGTAGCCACCAATCCCAAAAGTTATAGAGACTGGATGAACGACTACCTCAAACAAAAACCTTGGGCAAGATTTGGCATGAACGCCGCCATAGGCGCACCGTCAGACCACGTAGCCGACGCCCAACAGGAAATGTACCTACCCAACAACCTCATGGCACACTGCACGGCAGCCAAATTGGGTGGGGGCAGTTTTGTGAAAGAAACAAAAGTACTTTTTGAGCAAACTGCAACAGAACCAACACCGTTTTGGATAGATATTTTTAGCCCGGCAAGTCTGTTTATGATAGTTGGCTTGTTTATTGTTTTATATCTCAATAAACGACAAAAAAATAAGCCACTCACCAACTATACCTTTGATAAAATACTGTTGGGTATTGTTGGCTTTTGGGGGGTATTTGTACTTTTGCTATGGGTAGCTACCAACCATGGCGTAACAAACTGGAACCAAAACCTACTCTGGCTCATGCCGCTACACCTACCTGCGGCTTTTATGTTGGGCAAAGCCAAATACCGCCAGCGGCTATCGGTCTATTTTTATGTTTGTGCGGCTTTGGTTGTAGGCTGTATAGTTTTGTGGGTTGTTGGCCAGGTTTGGAAACAAACTACTTGGATACCAAAAGACAGTACATGGTTATTGCTTGCATTATTTAGCCGCCAAATATTTTTGGCAAAAAAATTGCGCTTATCGGCAGGTTAAGGTTTAATATTCGGCGGATTCAAGTCATAAATGCAACTTGTCCGTCATTTTGGATTGCTTGCGAAAATACTTCATTTGGAGTTTTAAATCCAAATCTT
>JAYVJH010000065.1:0-7452 GCA_043769455.1 Runella sp.
CATTTTTATACACCTACGCAAATAAAAACCACTTTGCCATTGAGTAGGCAAACCGTGCAGGCAAGCAATCTGTCTTCTAATGCTTTAGAGATGAGTGTATTCGCCGAAGATGAATTTGGCATAAGCCATTTTTTGAAGATTAGTGTAGGCGTAAGGGTTACTAATTTTTTGACACAAGACAAAAGCTATCAATCAGTCGAACCTCGTCTTGCGTCAAATATTACGTTGCCAAAAGACTGGCAATTAAAGATGGGCTACTCGCAAGGTAAACAATTTATTCATTTATTAACCACAAATTCAATAGGTCTTCCAAATGACATTTGGGTGCCAACTACTAAGAATGTCTCACCTCAATTTGCTCGTCAATTTTCGGTAGGTATCTTCAAAAACTATCCATCATCTAATGTAACTGTAAGTGTTGAGGGCTATTATAAAGCGTTAAATAACCTCATAGATTATAAAACTGGAACATCATTAGTTGCTAATTTAGGAAAAACATGGGAGTCGTTGATTGAGAAAAATGGAATAGGAAAAGGGTATGGTGTGGAGTTTTTTTTGCAAAAATCAGAGGGGAGGTTTACGGGTTGGTTGGCATATACTTTGGCTTGGAATCGGCATCAGTTTTTAAATATCAATAATGGCGAGTGGTTTAATAGTAATTTTGACCGTAGGCATACTCTGAATCTTGTGGGTAACTGGAAGTTGTCACCTGCTATCAATTTGGCCTCAAACTGGACATTTAATACTGGCCGTCCTATAACAGTTCCAATAGCAAGCTACCAAACACAACAGAATAATCTATTAGAGTTTGTATATGGAAATCGCAATAATTACCGTTTGCCAAATTACCATCGCATGGATTTAGCTTTGAACTGGGACCGTCAAAGTAAAAAACGACAGCGTACTAATACTTGGAGTGTCGGTGCCTATAATATTTACAATCGTCAAAATCCGTACTATCTAAAAATACAATCTTTTGCCAAATTAGACCCCAGTACGAACGAGTTTGATTTTAGTAATGTCAGCAGTAGTTTATATTCGTTCGGTATTATACCAATTATTCCTTATGTATCTTATTCAGCCAAAATATAAGTATTTTATTTTACTATGTCTCTCAATACTTTTTTGTGCCTGCAAAAAAACAAACTTAGGTATAATCTTGCCTTACGAAGATAAAAAATTGGTAGTTTATTCAGAACTATCGCCCGACAAAAATATTGGACTATATCTAAACCGTACCTACCCACCTACTGGAGACATAAAGGTTTTGGCAGGGCTGAGTGGTGCTAAAATTACTTTATTCGAGGACGGTATCAGCAAAGGGCAATTGTCATACATTGACTCTGGCAACTATACTATCCCAATCAAACCCGTGGCGGGCAAATCGTATTTTTTTAAGATTAGCCTTGATGGTTATTCGACAACAGTATCGGAGGGGGTCGAAATACCGAAAGCAGTTACTGAAATAAAAATAACCTTTGGGGAAACACTTTATAATACATCGTCTTATTATGAAAACATAAGGCGATGTGGTGTAGAATGGAAGGACAATAATAGTCAAAAAGATAACTCATATCTTGTCAGTATTGATGGATTATATAAAAATGTAGACGTTTACAATTATGTAGAAAGTATCGGTAGTCAAGCCGATGTAGAAAATGGCTGTAGTTTTAGTACCATTCAAAATGGCTTTTTATACAGAGGTCTTTGTTATGACACACAAGCCGTTAAAGTAGAGTTAGGTGTATCCTCGTCTGGTATATTACAACAAAATATAATTGCTACAAATGAAAAAGTGGGACAAAGCGTAAAGGTAGAATTGTACAGAGTTTTTATACGAGCTGTTTCAGATAGTTATTATCAATACTTACGAACGGAGACAGAGCCACTTGGAATATTGAAGGCATTTTCAATTCCACAAACAAGATATTCAAATATTAAAAACGGGTATGGCATTGTCGTAGCCCACAACCGAACTATGATTACTGTTAGGTCGATGTGAGTGAGGTTAGACAAAACAGCGATTAAAAGCAAAAAACAGTATTTGCAACAGAAGTAAAAGCCCAGCCAACTGGTTTTTTTTGGGTACATTCAAATAAAAAAATGTAGCTGATAGTGAGAAAGATATAACAAACCAAGCGACATAATTTTGGAATGGAACGGTGTGATTGGCCCAGTCCCAAAAATCTAATTGCATAGCCACAGGCTCTATCAATATATCAAGCAAGGTCATTAGCGAGGCCGCAATAGTGGCTTTTAATAACTTAGAGGAAAAGAATTTATCAACGACAACACTGGCTGAATAGTTGAGTAAGAGCCAGTTACAGCCGATTGTAAGCGGAACATCAAAGAGTTTTATTCCGAGCGTATGTCCATACCAATATTGCCCAAATATAAGCCCTGTTTTTACACCCAATACTTCAATGCAGAAACCTAAGCAAAATACAATACCGCAATAAGTCCAAAAAGTGGGATTGCGGTCGGGGCAGAACCAAATTAAAAAAGCAAGTGAAACGACTAAGTTCAGGGGTGTCAAAGTACGAAAGAGTGGGGTAGAGGCTGCTATTTGCAGCCCTATTGCCCCCGACAAATACATGAGAGTCAGCAACACAAAAACGAGCTTCTGGTATTTGGATAGAGCCAACAAGTTTGATGTAGGGTATTTGATGTATGATATTCCTAAATCTACGATTTCATGTAAAATCAAAAAAGAACTTTAACATTGTTTCTTGGGCTGTTGGGTGTTTCCATCCGACAGTTACCAGCTAAAACTAAAAAGAATCTCAACACAGTTAAGATTCTTTTATTGGTGGGAGAAAGGCGGGGCTTGAATGGCATCGGCCAACCGCCGTACCTCCAAAACCACAATCCTAACGCCTCTGGTTTTTTGGGGAGAAAGGCGGGGCTTGAACCCGTGACCTCCGGAACCACAATCCGGCGCTCTAACCAACTGAGCTACAATCTCCATTTATTTGTGTTACAAAATTAGGGATTGATTTTGACTTTTACAAATTTTATGCAGAATTTCGTGCCGCATTGATAATTCCAAACATTGACCGCATTACTAATTTACTCAATACCTCGGCATCTTCGGCTGCGGGGTTTTCGTTGAGTTTTTGTAGTGCATATTGCTGAATGGTTATAAGTGGCAGCACGATGCGTTCTCTGACTTTGATAGATTCTTTGGTAACGGGGTTTTGGTTCAGTAAGCCATCTTCGTCTGCAAACTCCATTAGCATTGCTTTTGTACGTTCATATTCATCGTGCATCATGTTCCAAAGTTCGCCAAATTGATTATTGTTTTCGAGGTATTTGGTAGCTGGAAAATATGCCTTTAAGAGTGATTGCATCGAATTTTCGACTAATGTACGAACAAACAACGACCGTTTGTATAGTTTACGAAGTGCGTCCATTTTACCTTCTTTTTTGAGGGCTTCGAGTGCGAGACCAAAGCCATAAAAGCCAGGTATGTTTTGTTTCATTTGCGCCCACGAACCCACAAACGGTATAGCTCTGAGGTCTTCAAAGCGTAGCCCTCTGCTGGTGTTGCGCTTGTCGGGACGGCTACCTATATTACTTTGTCCATAAAACCGCAAGGGTGTTATTTTTTCGAGATAGGGTACAAAACTGGGGTGATTTTTAAATTTTAAGTATGCCTGATATGACGCTTCGGCCAGTTCTTCCATTAGTGCTTTATCGTCGGTGTTGAGTTGGTCTTTGGTGTTTTTTTGATTAAATAAACTGTTTTCTAAGCCTGCCGTAAAAAGCCGCTCCAAGTTATAAGCCGCCGTTGTGATAGTACCGTAGTTTGAACTAATGGTCTGACCTTGAACCGTTAATTGTATTTCTTTGTCTTCAATATCTCGACCCAGTGAGGCATAAAAAGCATGATTGTTGCCACCGCCACGGCCTGGTGGGCCGCCACGACCGTCAAAAAACGTAATTTTGATACCATACTGACGAGAAATACGAGTAAGGTTTTCTTTGGCTTGAAATATCGACCAGTTGGCTCTCAGATAACCACCATCTTTCGTGCCGTCCGAAAACCCAAGCATTATCGTTTGCTGATTGCCTCGATTGGCCAAATGTGTTTTATAGTAGGGCTGTTCATACAACATCTGCATCACGTTGGCAGCTTCGGCAAGGTCTTCTACGGTTTCAAATAATGGCACAATGTCGAGAGGTATAACGGCT
Organism: Runella sp.; assembly: GCA_043769455.1. Classification (GTDB taxonomy): domain Bacteria; phylum Bacteroidota; class Bacteroidia; order Cytophagales; family Spirosomataceae; genus JAYVJH01. The sequence goes on from JAYVJH010000065.1 coordinate 4,195, forward strand.
GCTGACTTCCATACTTGTTTGACCAACGCCAATACCTCGACAACGCTTAGTGCAGAGCCACAGTTGCTGATTATGTAGCGATGTGCGCCTTCTATGCCGTTGCGTGCTTGTATCTGCTCAATGGCCTGCATTGAGCCAAATATGTCTCGGCTGGTGGGGTCTTGAAAATCTGTAACTTTAACGTCTATTTCTAATGACAATAAAAAATCTATTTTTTTTCGCTCGTCCCACTGCTCATAATCAGTATATTTAAAGAGAGGTACTTGTTTTTCTAATTTTGCCAATATTTCTGCCCACGCCAAACTATGTTTGCTACTTACTTGGCGGACATCAAGGCAGGCAAAGAAAAACCCAAAAAGACGTACTTTTAGTATCAGTTCATCGAGCAATTCTACAAAAAAACCTTGGTGATCGTTGATTAAAACGACACGGGCGGCATCTAAATCGCTCAAAAGCTCGTTGGCTGTTTGATAATGTTCTTTCTCGGAATAGTAAATAGCGTTGTTGGTTTTGCGCTCGGCAGTAGCAATAAAATCTTCTACGCCCGAAAAAGTAAGACGGCGTTTGAGGTTTTTGATGTCTCGCCAGTAGCATTTCAATAAAACTTGTCGAAGGCGGTCGGCTACCTCTATTGTAACGGTAGGTGTAACAAATGGATTACCGTCTCGGTCGCCACCTGGCCAAAAGCCTAATCTAAACAACTGACAATGAGGCCAGTCGTGGGTAGATACACTGAGGCCGTCCATTAGCTTTTGAAGAACTGCTGGAATGGCATCGTAAAAAACATTTTCTAAAAACCAATGCAAACTCACTGCTTCGTCAAAAGGGGTAGGTTTGTTTTTGTTGATAAACCCAGTTTTGCCAAGTTGTAAAAGTAGATTATTGACACTCGTAAAATCGTTGGTTTTGATGGCTTCTTCCAAGTCATTGATAATACCCAGCACCTTGCCAGGATAAAACTGCGTGGGGTGTGCCGTCAGTACGGGGCGCACACAAAAGTCTTTGAGTTTTTCGAGTAATTTTTGTTTGCTTTCGACAGTATCTGTTCTGTTTATTAAGTTAGAAATCGACCCTAATCCTTGTAAGTCGTGTGTCAAATCAAAGGCGGCATCTTCGACCGAATCGAACAGAACTACTTGACGTTCGATGAATTTAATAAAATTGAACAATAAATCACGCCGTTTGGCATCGGGTACGTGTTCGAGGTATTCATCAAAAAACGATTCGATAATTTGCTGTGGGCTATGGCCAGCATCAAAGCCCTCTTGGCTCGACTGCACCAACAACGGCAGCAACGTGCCTGTTCTGAAAATATCCTGAAAAGGAAGACTCAAAAACAAGCTATTGAAGATGTTATATTTCGTTACAACGGAGTCTTGATAAGCATTTGGCATGGTTGAGAGTTATAGTGTGGTGTGAATAAAGTCTCAAATAAGCGAAAAGAAATTGTATTTCACATTTAAGTTGGAAGATTGTTAGTTTTTAGAAATAGGTAAGTCGTATGTCATTTGCCTAACCCTAACTCGTATTTGAGTTCCCGTATTTCTGACAGTGATAATCGATGGAGTAACAAAATGCTCTATTGCAAGTACTGCTTTCACAGAATCGATAGTGTATTGAGGCTCAATATGGCCTGGTTTTAGATAAATAATGCCAAAAAAAGGCTGTTTATTTACGATAGTTAGTGTTCCAAAATCACTGTCATGTGTCAATACAATTCTTTGTTCTTGATTTGCCATTTCAAGTAAAATCGTGTCGCTACTACCACCAAGCCCATTTTCATTGACATCAAAAACATTAACACCGATTTGTTTGAGATAATCAACCACTGGTCTTTGGATATTCTCGTCGGCAAAAAATTTACAATCCAAAAGTTTCATGCTGCTGTATTGATTTCATAAAAAAAGTCATTGCGAAGATTGTAAGCAGCGAAACTAATAGCTTGTTGAATGGCATCTATGGTCAAATGGGGATAAGATTTTGCAATTTGAGCAACTGAGCCGCCAGAAGCAATAAGCTCTAAAATAAGTTCTATGCTAATGCGTGTGCCTTTGATTATGGGTTTGCCACCCAATATCTGAGCATCTGATGTGATGTATGGAAAGTTCATGGTTTTTTAGATTTTTATTTTTGAAAATGAATCAATAATTTTTATACTTTTTTGAGAGGTGCTGAACGAATATTAGACTGATGCTACCAGAATATGAAATATTATCTGCAATAAAATTATCTGCCAATTTATAATGTCCCCAATTTAAAATAAGTTGAGGACTTAAATATGTATCGTATATTCTATTTTTTTTTATTACCATCAACCAAGAAACTACCTCCAAGTGGTGTTGAAAAATATCTTTTTTGAAACGCCTTTTCATGAAAAGAATAGTTATAACTTAGGCCAATAAACAGATGGCTTAATCTACTATATTCTGATAACCCAGGACCACCACCAAGTTTAGTTGGATAAAATTGATATTTTAAACTATGCCCTAAAACAAAGTCAAAAGGTTCATATTTTTTGATAAAATGAGGATAGGAAATCAAAAATTATAGTACACGTCATATTTCAAAAAGTAAAATATTATATTTGGACTTGACAAATATAATAAAGCCAGCCGTATATTGTGATAACGTATCAAGAAAATAGTAGAAAAAAAAATTGTTCATAGAAAATAAGTCGTTTTTTTTTACTAAAAAAATAATCTAATGCTAACAGCAATACGAGGTGTTTACGAAAATGGGCAGGTGATTTTGGAAGAGAAACCACAAACGTACAAATGTATGGCAGTAGTGGTTACATTTATCGAAGAAATACCAATAAAAATCGCCCAAAAAAGACCTTTCGGAACAATGAAAGGTACAATTAGAATGTCAGATGATTTTAACGAACCAATAGATGACTATCACAATAGCCCAATCTGAAAGCGATTTACTACAAATCTTAGAACTTCAACAACTCAACCAAAATCGTAATGTGAGTGCCGAAGTGCAGCAAAGCCAAGGGTTTGTTACGTTTGTTTATGACCTGGCCCAAATGCAAACTATGGTCGCCTCTGCCCCGCAAATCATAGCCAAAGACGGCGATAAGATTGTGGGTTATGCACTTACGACCGTTCCAGTCGTTGGTCAGGACATTGCGCTCTTTAAGCCTATGTTTGATTTCTTAGATTCAAGTAATAAATGCAACAGCTCGCTGTTGCAGAAAAAGGCACAGCCTGATGGGTTTTTGCCCTAGGGCAAAAACCCATCAGGCTGTGCATC
>JAYVJH010000066.1:0-2428 GCA_043769455.1 Runella sp.
CAGAAAAATCAACTTTATCGGCCACTTCATTAACGGCCTCGGCAAAGCTATCTGCTACGTTTTCGGTTGTTTCTTTTATTTCGGCTACAATGGTCGTAGCCGACTCAAACAACTCCGATGCTACCGATTGTGAGGCTTCTGTTACTGCCTTTGGTACTTTTACTGACTTTACTGCTTTTACTGTCTTTTCCATGATATTTTAATTTTTATAATTTTTGTTTACTTCAAATTGATAACACAAAGCTACAATCTCGAAGTTACAGAAAAGTTACAAAACCGAGGCCACAAAAAAAATAATAATATTTAATATAAAAATCACCCCCTCGACTATGCCTTTTTTGATACCCGCAATAAACTATGTCAAATGTTTTTGTAAATTATTATAAATAAATATCTGATTATTAACCAATTACAATGTTTTTCACTATCCATTTTTTACTATTCACTACTTACGGTGAGCAATCATTGAAAGTTTCTTTATTTTTGTGGTGAGTTTCGATAGTCAATAATTTTATACCTACTACAAAAAATGCAAGTTTGGAAATTTGGTGGCACCTCAGTAGGCAAGCCCGAAAGAATGCACTCAATCAGAGATTTGATAACGGCCGACGGCAGCCGCAAGATAGTGGTGTTGTCGGCATTGTCTGGTACTACCAATGCACTGATTTCGATAAGCGAATCGGCCAAGGCCAATAATCAAGCCGAAGTAGAGCAAAAAATTTCGGCTCTAAAAACCCACTACGATTTGTTTATAGCAGCACTCTACAGCACCCCAGCCAGTTTGGCACAAGGCCAAAGTGTTGTCGATAATGAGTTTGGTTTTATTAAATCTTTAACCAAAATCAAGCCTTTTACAAGCAAACAAGACAAAGAAATGGTGGCGCAAGGCGAGATTATGAGTACGCAGCTATTTCAGGCTTATATGGCAGAAAAAGGCGAAAGCTCGGTACTGTTGCCAGCACTTGATTTTATGCGAATAGATACTGATGGCGAGCCAGAATTGGAAACGATTGACGGCCTGTTGTCAGAAATACTAATTCAACATACTGACAATCAGATTATTATAACGCAAGGATTTATTTGTCGCAATCCTCGTGGCGAAGTCGATAATCTCAAACGAGGTGGCTCAGACTATACCGCTTCGCTGATTGGCGGGGCGATTAGGGCCGAAGAAATCCAGATTTGGACAGACATAGATGGTATGCACAACAACGACCCACGGATAGTAAAGCGCACTTTTCCGATACGAGAACTAACCTTTGAAGAAGCAGCAGAGTTGGCTTATTTTGGGGCCAAAATCTTGCACCCAAGCACCATCACGCCAGCCAAAATGCGAGGCGTACCTGTGCGCCTCAAAAATACCATGGAGCCACAGGCTTACGGAACGCTCATTGCCAACAAAACCAGCGATAGAGACATAAAAGCCATTGCGGCCAAAGACAACATCACGGCCATTTATATTCACTCAACCCGTATGTTGAATGCGTATGGGTTTTTGCGTAGAGTTTTTGAGATATTTGAAAAGTACAAAACACCAGTCGATATGATAACGACTTCGGAAGTGTCAGTATCGGTTACGATAGACAACGATACGCACTTAGAAGCCATCACTGCCGAGCTACGAGAAATTGCAGACTTAGAAGAACACGACCGTGAGCAGACGATTATTTGTGTTGTGGGCAATTTTTCTGCCGACAGAGAAGGTATCGCTATCAAGGTTTTGGAAGCCATGAAAAATATACCAATTCGTATGATTTCGTATGGTGCGTCTGAGCATAACTTGGCTATTTTGGTTCATGCCAAATACAAAAATGAGGCACTAAACGTACTCAACGAGCGGCTATTTTACTATGAAGATGCAATGAAAACTATTTTTTCGGCGCAGTAAGATTTTAACTTTATAATTATGCTACAATTACAACAAATCAGAGAGAATAAAGCCCAGACTATTGCAGGTTTGGAGCGAAAATATTTTAAAAACGCAAACGAAACAGTCGAATGTGTATTGGTACTTGACCAACAACGGCGAGATACTCAAAACGAATTGGACGGTACATTGGCACAAGCCAATGTACTGGCCAAACAGATTGGTGGGTTGATGAAAGACGGCAAAAAAGCCGAAGCCGAGGCAGCCAAAGCCGAAACAAGCGCACTGAAAGAACACTCAAAACAGTTGGAAGAAAACCTCAAAGCCATTGAGGTAGAGCTACATAGTGTATTGGTTACTATGCCCAACCTACCCCATGCGAGCGTACCAGCAGGCCGCACGCCCGAAGAAAACGTAGAAACCTACACTTGGGGCGAAATACCAACGCTGCACCCCAAAGCCAAACCACACTGGGAACTCATCGAAGACTACAATATTATTGACTTTAAACTCGGCACAAAAATAACGGGGGCGGGTTTTCCTGTTTATAAAGGCAAAGGT
>JAYVJH010000067.1:0-7144 GCA_043769455.1 Runella sp.
TGGTAAAGTTTAATAGGCGGCAACATGGCGCACCAAAAAATCATCGTACAACGGCAAGCCAGCCGTTGCAATTTTTGATTGCAATACTTTTTCGTCTTCGTTCAGAGAGCTAATAGGTGTATCTAACAATACATTTTCCCTTTCTTCGTCCGAACAGCTATCTAACAACTTGTAAATGGATTGTAGTTTCAATTTTTTTTCGGTAATATCTTTGGTATTTCTTAAACCTTCTGACAGGTTTTGGTATTGTTCTTTGATTGTCATGGTGTTAATATTTAGAAAGTTGTATTTCAATTTTTTGTAATAAATCACGATAGTAAATGGCTTTTTTTATCAATTCGTCAAAGTTTTGGTTAAGCCCATCAGCAGGAAAATTGATAATTTGCTCTTCTGCCTTTTGTAGTGCCTGCCCTATACTCTCTTTAAGGTCATACAGGTCTTTCAATGTTAATTCGTCCATATTTATTTTCGTAGCCTACTATTTTTATACCTACGAGTTGTTTTTAGATTTTATTAGACAAAAATATAGATTTTTGGGGTTTGTTTAACAAACTCAGCAGAGGATATTTTCATGGGGTTACAACCTTTTTACAGACTTTGATGTTACAATCTCACAAAATTACAGAAACAAATTGACCCAATATGAAAATTTATACTAAAACTGGCGACAAAGGCACAACTTCGCTCGTAGGCGGCACTCGGGTAAGCAAGGCTTCGCTCCGTATTGAAGCCTATGGCACGATAGACGAACTCAATTCTTATGTCGGATTAGTAAGAGACCAACCCGTAAACGAGCTTCGCCGTAGTTTATTGAAAGAAATTCAAGACCGATTGTTTACCGTTGGGTCAATTTTGGCCTCTGAACCCGAGCAAACCAAAACAATAATACCTGATTTACATGAAGCCGATATTAAATTATTAGAGTCTGAGATGGACACTATTGACAAAATTATTCCTCCGTTGCGTGCTTTTGTGTTGCCGGGAGGCCACCAATCGGTGTCTTTTTGTCATGTTGCCCGTACTGTATGTAGGCGGGCGGAGCGGCTCGTTATTACGCTCAACGGTCAGCAACCTGTTGATATGTTGGTGATTAAGTATCTAAATCGACTGTCTGATTATTTGTTTATGCTCTCACGACTGATGACACACGAATTGGGGTCGGAAGAAGTGGCTTGGAAGCCCCGAATATAAGGACGTGAAACATATTTAGTTTTTTTTCGTGGAACGTCTTTGTTCTTTGCTCTGAATGTCGGATATTTGACCGCTGTAAATCAATAACTACAATGGGCAAAATAATTGCGATTGCAAATCAAAAAGGTGGTGTTGGAAAAACCACTACTACCATCAACTTGGCGGCAAGTTTGGCTACACTCGACTACAAAACGTTGATTGTAGATGCCGATCCACAGGCTAACTCCACGTCTGGAATGGGCTTTGACCCACGAGAAATCCAGTTTAGTATCTACGAATGTATGGTCGAGGGCGTAATTGCCGAAGACTCCATTATTGAGACTGAGTTTCCTAATCTTTATTTACTGCCCTCACACATTGATTTGGTAGGTGCTGAAATCGAAATGATTAACCTCAAAAACCGTGAGGAAAAAATGAAGGAAGCATTGGCCACCATCAAAGACGATTTCGACTTTATTATTGTGGATTGCTCTCCGTCGCTCGGTCTCATTACCATCAATAGCCTTACTGCCGCCGACTCGGTGATTATACCTGTGCAGTGCGAATATTTTGCATTGGAAGGGCTTGGCAAATTGCTCAATACCGTCAAAATTATCCAGTCTCGCCTCAATACCGAACTCACCATCGAGGGTATTTTATTGACCATGTACGACTTGCGTGTGCGGCTCTCGAACCAAGTCGTCAATGAAGTAACGTCGCATTTTAAGCAAATGGTTTTCAATACAATTATTCCCAGAAATATCCGACTAAGCGAGTCGCCGAGTTATGGCGTACCAGCTATTGTTCAAGATTCTGAAAGTAAAGGAGCGATTAGTTATTTGAATTTGGCGAGAGAAATATTGACACGAAACGGATTGGTAGAACAAGATTAAAATTCTATTGGTTGCTAAAAAAACTATAAAATGGAAAATACCATAAAAATAAATCATAAAAGGCTGACTGGCTTAGGCCGTGGCTTAGGGGCATTGCTGCAAGACAATGATACAGTCAATCCTCCGTCAGGACGAGTAACGAACAACCCCAACACCCCCGAAATTGGGCTGAGTATGATGTCCGAAATAAGGTTAGACCAAATTGAGGTAAATCCGTATCAACCTCGGACTTATTTTGACGAGGAAGCGCTGCAAGAGTTGGCGGAGTCTATTCGTATTCAGGGTATTATTCAGCCCATTACCGTCAGGCAAATCGGCAAAGACCGTTTTCAGCTTATTTCGGGAGAGCGACGTTTGCAGGCTTCCAGAATGGCTGGACTAACGAGTATTCCTACTTATGTAAGAACGGCCAACGACCAGCAAATGTTGGAAATGGCTTTGATTGAGAACATTCAGCGTGAAAACCTAAACTCTATCGAAATTGCATTGAGTTACCAACGACTTATTTCAGACTGCGGTCTCAAACAAGAAGAGTTGGGGGAGCGTGTGGGTAAAAACCGTACAACAGTCAATAATTATATCAGACTTCTCAAGCTGCCGCCTCTCATTCAGGCATCGCTCCGTGACGAACAGATTAGCATGGGCCATGCCCGAGCCATTATCAATATTGACAATTCAGAAGTTCAGCTCAAAATATTCCGCCGAACAATAGAAGAAAGCTGGTCTGTGCGAAAAGTTGAAGATGCAGTACGAGACTTACAACTTCTTTCTGACAATCCGCTTGCCAAAGAACGCCGAGCCAATGTAATAAAACAAGAATTTAGGACGTTACAGTTCAGACTGTCGTCGCTGTTTGGTACGAAAGTATCAATAAAAAGCGACGATAAAAACAAAGGCGAAATCAAAATTCCGTTTGCAACACAAGAAGAGTTAGACCATATTTTGCAATCGCTTAGTTTTGAAGCACAAAACAAATTGGTAGAAAATGAATAAATGGGCCTATATAGTGGTTTGGGTTTTGATGAGCTGGTGCGTAAACCCCGCCCTGAGCCAGCAAGCCATTATAGATAGTTTACAAAAAAAGTACCAAAATCCAGCCGTTGTTCAGATAGATTCTGCTATAAAAAAGCCAACTAAGCCATTAGATTCGCTCAAAAAATTCGGTCGGTTTGACTATAAAATTATACCAAAAAAAGCAACACTCTACTCACTAATTCCAGGCGGAGGCCAGATTTATAACCGACAATATTGGAAAGTGCCTTTTGTTTGGGCGGCATTTGGAGCGGTTGTTTATTTTATTTACGACAACAACACTCGATATATAGATTTTTTGGGGCCATACATCGATAGTTATGATGCCAATGGTAAAGCGACCAGAGCCACGGCAAGCGTGTTTATCAGAAGTAGCCCCTTTAATAATAGCCCAGATATTGTTCGAGACCTGACGTTGCAACAAATCACACAAGGTAAAGATTTTTATAGACGTTACCGAGACCTCAACTGGTTGATGTTGGTGGGGGTTTTTGCATTGGCCGCCGTTGAAGCCAATGTATCGGCACACCTCAAAGATTACAACGAGGTAATGAACAACGACAATCTTTCGCTTCGTATTGAGCCAGATGCCTACACCAACACTTTTACGGGTAATATCGTTGGTGTAAAGGTTGTGTTGGGGTTGAAATAAAGCGTAAATTGTTTATTAAAAATAAAAACTATCTAACGAACAGGTTTACAATTAAGATTTTAACAACGTAGTAGTAATTTTTGAAAATGAATATTCTTCTTTTAGGTTATGGCAAAATGGGTAAAGTTATAGAACAAACTGCCCTTAGCCGTGGCCACCAAATAGTTGGCAAAATAGACATCAGTAATAGGCATGAATTGGTGCGTTTTTCTAAGCAAAACGTTGATGTAGCCATTGAGTTTAGCGCACCCGAAGCTGCCTACCAAAACCTCAGATGGAGTCTGGCACAAGGTATTCCTACGGTGTGCGGCACTACTGGCTGGCTCGAACATTTACCAGAGATAAGTGCCATTTGTGCTGCCAACGACACCGCTTTTTTTTATGCTTCCAATTATAGTATCGGGGTCAATCTGTTTTTTAGGCTCAACAAACAGCTTGCCAAACTCATAGCCCCTTACAATCAATATAACGTTAGCACAACCGAAATACACCATACCGAAAAAAAAGATGCTCCCAGCGGTACGGCCATTACCCTTGCCGAAGGGCTAATCGAGCTATTGCCCAACAAAACAGAATGGGTAAACGAAGCCAAAAGTACCGAAAATCAAATTCCGATTGTATCTTTGCGACAAGGAACAGTGCCTGGCACGCACGTTGTCCGTTACGATTCGGTCGTTGATAGTATTGAAATTCAGCACGTGGCACATAGCCGAGAGGGTTTTGCGGTGGGGGCTGTCGTGGCCACCGAATGGCTCAAAGACCGAAAAGGGACTTTTGGAATGGACGATTTGATTGGCCAATAAAAAACATAAAACTTACACCTTACTATATTTATTAAAATGTCTGAAATAAAGAAAAAGTCTATTGTCCGAGAATGGTTTGACTCTATTGCCTTTGCCGTTGTGGCCGCTACCCTAATCCGTTGGTTGTTTTTGGAGGCATACACCATACCGTCGTCATCGATGGAAAACAGCCTGCTGGTGGGCGACTTTCTGTTTGTGAGCAAGCTACACTATGGCGCACGCACTCCCAAAACGCCACTCCAAATACCACTCACACACCAAACCATCTGGGGAACACAAATACCGTCTTTTTTGACACTTATTCAGCTACCTATGTCTCGTTTGCCAGGTTTTACCGAAGTCAAACGTAACGATGTCGTGGTTTTTAACTATCCTGGCAACCCCGACACACCAGTCGAACGCCCCGAAGAAGGCAATGGTGGTTACAAGCATTTTCCTGTCGATTTGCGTACCAATTTTATCAAACGTTGTATTGGAGTGGCAGGCGATGTAGTCGAAGTCAAAAATGGTATTGCGTACATCAACGGAAAAGAAGCTGAAATACCTGCAAATGCCCGCTTTTATTACCGCTTGCAGTCTCTTGAACTTTTGGACGACCGATTTTTTGAGAAAGAAGACATTGCTGACTATAACGTTTTTCCTGCCGATTCGCTCGGTGCCAAAAAGTTTCTGTATCAAATCCGTGCTACCCCCGAAAAAGTACTTTCACTCAAACAATATCCGTTTATTGTTGGTGTAATGCACGAGAGTGTGTATCCAGAAGGCGTAGGCGAAGGTGAGTTGTTTCCGAGTGCTGCCAAAAAACAAAATCCCGACTTCTGGGCCCCAATTCAAATACCAAAAGCAGGTTTGACTGTTACCTTAGACTCGGCCAATGTAGCCAAATACGGTAATACCATTAAATATTTTGACGAAAACGATGTAGCCAAAGTGGTGATATCGAACAATAAAATTATTATTGACGGCAAAACTCTGAATGAATATACATTTAAGCAAGATTATTATTTTATGATGGGCGACAATCGCTACGAATCGGCAGATTCTCGATTCTGGGGTTTTGTACCAGCCAACCACATTGTAGGAAAAGCAGTATTTGTATGGATGTCTATTGACCCAAAACCAAAAAATATTTGGAATAAAATTCGCTGGTCAAGGTTGTTTAGTTTGATTAAATAACGGGGCAACGTTTTTTATAATTTTCTGATAAACAGTACTTTATGTTGATATACTATGTTTGTTTCGGGATTTAGTTTTATCAGAAATGCCACCAAATTCGACTTTCCGATTGTCGAAGCCATCGGCTCGATATTAGATATTTGCGACGAGTTTGTGATAGCCGTTGGCCGTAGCGACGACGATACGTTGGCTGTGATTAGGAACATTGACCCGAAAAAAATCAAAATCATTGAAACCGTCTGGGACGAGTCGCAACAAGAAGGGGGAGAAGTCTATGCCCTCGAAACCAACAAAGCCCTCAGAGCCATATCGCCGCTGGCCGACTGGGCTTTTTATGTTCAGGGCGACGAAGTCGTACACGAACAAGACCTCGCAACGATTTGTAGTAGCATGGAGCGATGGAAAAACGATGAAAGTGTCGATGGGCTGGTGTTTGATTACGTCCATCTTTTTGGTTCTTACGATTATGTTGGCGACTCGCCCAACTGGTATCAGCGAGAGGTGCGTGTCGTGCGGCCTAAGCCCAATATCTATTCATATCGCGATGCTCAGGGATTTAGAAAAGACAATAATCAGAAGCTAAACGTGAGGCCAGCCAATGCAATGATTTATCATTATGGTTGGGTAAAAGACCCTCGGATTATGCAAAACAAACATTTACACATTCATCATTATTGGTACGGCGATGAAGCCGAAAAGCACGTAAAAGTTTCGCCCGAGGGTTTTGATTATTCACAGGTCGATTCGCTGGCACGGTTTACAGGTACGCACCCGTCTATTATGAAAGAGCGGATAACTCGCCAAAATTGGCAATTTGCTCACGATGTTTCGTTCAAAAAACTAAGTATCAAAAACCGTTTTAAACTTTGGGTCAAAAAATATACAGGGCTTAACTTGGGAGAGTATAAAAATTTTAAACTGATTGGGTAAATGGACCAAAAACCTTTTATAGTAGGCATTACGGGTGGGAGTGCATCGGGCAAGACTTACTTCTTGAATAGCCTGATGAATAACTTTGACGAAAATCAAGTATGCTTGATTTCGCAAGACAATTATTATAGGGCTCGCCACGAAGTACCTGTTGATGAAAATGGAGTACATAATTTTGACTTACCGCAAGCTATCAATCACAGACTTTATGCCCAGCACATCGTTGAACTTAGAGAAGGCCGGCCGGTTGAGCAGCTCGAATATACATTTAATAATCCTAATATTGTTCCCAAACTACTGACTTTTAAGCCTACGCCAATTATTGTAGTGGAGGGTATTTTTGTGTTTTATTTCAAAGAAATCGCCGACTTGCTGGACCTTAAAATCTTCATAGATGCCAAAGAGCATATTAAACTCAAACGGCGTATTATCAGAGATCAAGTAGAGCGAGGTTATGACCTAACAGACGTACTATATCGGTGGGAAAA
>JAYVJH010000068.1:0-2046 GCA_043769455.1 Runella sp.
AACAATGTAGCGTTTTTTTGTTGAAAGATAAAAATGCTATCATAAATATTTTTTTTGAGTTGCGAATGTCCGCCTTCGATTGTAGTTTTGACCAAATGAAAGAAGAAACCCCCGTAAAGCCCTCAGAGCTACTCGCCAAGCGTTTTCCACATCAGCCTACAACAGGCCAGCAAACATTTTTTGAACTCATGGACGACTTTTTGCTCGACACTGAGCGATACAGAGATTGCTCTGTACTAAAAGGCTATGCTGGAACGGGCAAAACGACCATCGTCAGTACGCTTATCAAAGTGTCGTCTAAGTTTGGTTTTAAGGCCATATTACTTGCTCCCACAGGCCGGGCCGCCAAAGTAATGACTTCGTACTCCAAAAAAGTAGCACAGACTATTCACAAAAAAATATACAAGCAAGTCGCCGATGCTTACACAGGCAACCTACAATTTGAGCGGCAAAAAAACTACCACGAAAATGCGCTCTTTATAGTAGATGAAGCCTCCATGATAACCAACGACTCTGAGTTTGGCTCTCGTGGGTTGCTCTTTGACTTGATTGAATTTGTGTTTGAAAACGTAGGCAATAAACTCATTTTGGTTGGCGATACAGCCCAGCTTCCACCTGTTGGCAAAGACCTTAGCCCAGCCTTGGACAAATCGTATTTGGAAACAAGTTTTTATTTGACTGTTTTTGAACAAGAACTAACCGAAGTGATGCGGCAAGAAGAAGGCTCGGGTATTTTGACTAATGCCACCGCTCTCAGAAATATTTTGAGCCAAGAAAAACCACAAATCAAGATGCAGACTCGTGGTTTTAGAGATTTTTTTAAAATGACAGGCGACCGCCTTGAAGATGGGCTTCGGTATGCGTACCACAAATACGGTCGTGAAAATGTCATTATTATCACTCGTTCAAACAAATCGGCGGTGCAATATAACCAGTATGTGCGACGGCAAATCAATGCTGCCGAAGACGAACTCGATACAGGCGATATGCTGATGATTGTCCGAAACAATTATACTACCATCGAAGAAACATCACCAGCAGGTTTTTTGGCCAATGGCGACTTTGTCGAAATCAAGCGTATTGGCCGAAGCGAAGAAATACATGGTTTTAGGTTTGCGACATTAGAGCTTAAACTCGTTGATTATGAAGATCAGCCACCTTTTGAGGCCAAAGTATTGCTCGATACACTCTCATCGGCTTCGCCATCGTTGAGCAGCGACGACAATAAAAAATTGTACGAAAGCGTAATGCAAGATTACCAGCATTTGAAGTCAAGAAAAGACCGCTCCGAGGCTGTTCGCAAAGACCCTTATCTCAATGCGCTACAAGTCAAGTTTGCGTATGCGCTTACTTGCCATAAGTCGCAAGGGGGGCAGTGGCCTGCTGTTTTTATTGACCAAGGTTTTTTGCCCGACGACCAACTCAATAAAGAATTTATCCGCTGGCTCTACACCGCCGTAACCCGCGCCACTCACGAGGTATTTTTGATGAATTTTCACAGCCAGTTTTTTGGTGCATAGATTTTATTTTTAGCAAATCTGCACTACTTCGAGAGCAAGCAAATGTCCAAATTTTTTGATTTTTGAAGCAATATGACCCACACCAATAGCCCAGTGGTGGGCAGGGCCGCAAGCGTTCCATTCGTTTACAAAACGCCTTGCCCCTATCGAAAATTTATATCTACTGTTTGTATTTCCTATTTCTAAAATTGCACCAGCAACACACTCAGCTTCGGCACAAAGTAGCATCAGTGTTCCATCTCGTTTTTGAACTACCGAAAGCATCGTAACCGCCCCATGTTTGACAGACATCTCTACCGACAAGCCATTTCCGACTTTTCCATGATATACTTGTAGCGGCTTGACCTTTGTTTTTCCTTCGGCAATGGCCAAATGTCCCGGGCCGTCATGTCCCATTAGCACTACATCGTCTTTAAAATCTATGGCATAATATTCTGTAAATGAGCCACCTGCACCAAAACTATCCATGATTTTCATGGCTTGGGCGTTTTTTATTTCATACTCGCCTGCTACTGGAACGTTACGA
>JAYVJH010000069.1:0-2935 GCA_043769455.1 Runella sp.
TGAGATTTTCGGGAAACAAGTCAAAATGTAGAGCCAATACATAAGCCGTTTGGGTGTTGCAGACCAATCGACCAGCGGGTGATACAAACTCTTGGTTAAAGGCTTTTTTGATTTTGTCGTACAGTTCCGAGTATTCCAAAGCCTCCATCGTTTTGCCGAGCGTGAGGGCGGCCTGTGAAGTCAGTTTGGCAGAATAGGCATAAAAAGCCGAAGCAATAAAGTCATTGTCGGTCGTAGGCTCGCCCATTTGTAGGTTTGAACCTCTGTACGAGAGCCAGTCGCCAAAATGAAAACCTGTGCGCCATAAGTCGCCACTACTATTGGTTTTGACATAGCCCACCCACTTTTTCATACTTTCATATTGAGCGGCCAGCAGTCTTTTGTCGCCATAAACTTGGTACATATCAGTCGGAATAATCGTAGCTACGTCTGACCAGCCTGCTGAGGGCATGCCATTTTTGAGTACGTCGGGTACTACAAATGGTACTGCGCCGTTGGCTTTTTGGTCGATGGCCACATCGGCCAGCCATTTAGTAAAAAATCCAGACACGTCCTTGTTGAAAGTAGCCGTTCGAGCAAAAGCCTGAGCGTCGCCCGTCCAGCCGAGTCGTTCGTCTCGCTGTGGGCAGTCAGTTGGTACATCGACAAAGTTACCTTTTTGTCCCCAAACGATGTTGTGTTGTAGTTGGTTGAGTAGTGGTTTTGAACATTCAAAAGTACCCGAAACAGGCATATCTGAGTGTACGACTACTCCCGCAAAATCGTCAAGCGATGGCTCTGTTGGCCAGTTAGTTAGCTTAATGTACTGAAAACCCATAAATGTAAAATGCGGCTCATACGTTTCTACTTCGCCACCTTTGAGGGTATAGTTTATTTCGACCTTAGCCCCACGGAGATTAGCAACATAAAAGTTACCTTTTTGGTCTAACACCTCTGCATGATTGATTTTGACCGTTTGCCCTGCTTCGCCTTTGACCTTGAACCGCACCCAGCCTACCATATTTTGCCCAAAGTCAAGGACAGTTTCACCAGCGGGTGTTTTAATGATTTTGATAGGTTTAATCTCTTCGATTCGTCTGACGGGTGGAGCGGCTGGGGCAATCAGGTTGTTTTTGGGATAATCGCCCAATTTGACGGGCCACCAACTTGTTGTATCGGCAAACTCCGCCTGCGACCAAGCTACGTTACTGAGCCGAGCATCATAACTTTCGCCATTATAGATATCCGACAGCCTGACTGGGCCATTGTTATTGGCTCGCCAACTTTCGTCTGTGCCAATAATATCTTCTTTGCCATTGGAGTAAATAATATGTAGCTGTGCCAATAGTGCCAATTTTTGCCCATACACGTTTCGATTTTTTTCCCAAGCCAAAAACCCCCGATACCAACCATCGCCCAACGTTGCACCGATGGCATTTGTACCTGTTTTGACCAAATTGGTTACATCATAACTAAAATATTGAATACGACTTTGGTAGGCAGTCCAGCCTGGCGAAAATACATCTTGCCCTACTCGCTGGCCGTTGATTTCGACTTCGTTCAGTCCTCGGCTTGTTACATAGAGCCGTGCCGACACGATTTTGGGTTTGGCCACAAATATTTTTCTGACCACAGGCGACGGTTGCGAGGCCGTAATGTCAATGTCTCGTTCAGGTTCTATCCATTTGGCCGCCCAGTCAGAAGCGTTTAGCATACCCGTTTCAAAATAATTTATTGCTGACTCTGCTGTGTTGTTGCGGTTGTCTCTCACAATCACTTTCCAGAAATATCGCTTACGACTTTGCAATTTAGTACCCTGATAATCAATTAAATGCGATACATCAGAAATGATATTTCCCGAATCCCAGACTATCGTTTTGGGTTTGAACAACTCTGCCGTACTGACTATGATTTGGTAAGAAGCCTGCACGACATTACGCTCTATTGAGATGAGTTTCCAGGTAAAACGGGGTGAGGTTACGTCTATACCGACTGGATTGGTCTTGTATTCTGTTCGTAATTGTTCGACTTTGAGCGGCGACACAGGCGTTTGTGCCAAGCAGGTCATTAGCCCAAAAAAAGAAATAGTTAAACAAAGCAGGTATTTCATAGAGGCAATATTTTTAGATTTGATTTTTAAAGCAAAATTAAGCTAAAATCTATTGATTGAATTTTTTGTTATATTTGTGGAAAGAAAATAAAAAATGGCTTACAGCGATTATACTCTGCTCGAAATAGAAGAAAAGTTTGGAATAGCATCTCAACGAAAAAAGCTATTTGAGACCATCACACCTATTTATGAAATAAGCGATTGGCTCAAATACAGCCTTAGCTTGGTACAAGAATTATCTGTAAAAAGTGAAAAAGCGAAATCAGAACTAATCGTGATGCCTATTTTAATAGAAATGCGAGATAAAAATGACAAATTTTTTACAATTTATTCTGGTGATTCTCTTAATATTGATGATAAACTAAAAGGTGAATGTGATTTTATTTTATCAAAAGAAACAAATAGTTTTGATGTGAACTATCCAATTATTCAAATGGTCGAAGCAAAAAAGAATGACATTGAAATTGGTATTCCGCAATGTGCTGCTCAGATGGTTGGGGCAAGGAAATATAATCAGAAAAGGGGAAATACAGACACTGACGTTGTTTTCGGCTGCGTAACGACAGGCGATGACTGGGTTTTTATGCGATTGGACGAGAAAATAGAAATAGATACCCGAAAATATTATCTTGGAAACCTTCCCGAACTATTGGGTGCATTTCAACAAACTATTGACTTTTTTAAACACTAAATCTTAATTTAATCGGTGGCAAGATTTTTTGTAACTACCTAATAAATATAGTTTTGTACAGGGTTTGTTCATAAAAAAATAAGGATTCAATAAAATGTTAATTTTGTATTGTAAAAAACTAAACAACATTTTATGAATCCTAAAAAAACAAACTT
>JAYVJH010000070.1:0-3215 GCA_043769455.1 Runella sp.
AAGAATATTTCGGGCTTCGTCAATCGTGCCTATCGCTATCGTTACAGGTGCATGAAGTTGAATGTTGAGTTTAAAAACTTCTATTTTGGTAATTATTGGCATATTGAGGCTTGTTTGCTACTTTGGCAAAAGTAACAAACAAAAAACTATTTTACCTCAGTATTTATACCAATAACAAAAAAAAGATGCTACCAGCATAGCCAGTAGCATCTCTGCAAGTACAACAAAACCACAGATTATACTGCGGTCATGTTGTTGTTTTTTTGAGGGTGTGGAATAATCAAAAATCTATGCTTCTACCAAAAACTCATCGTGTTGGCTTACGTCTAAGCCTACCTTTTCGTCTTCTTCCGACACACGAAGTGGCTCAATCAAGTCCGTAATTTTTAATATTAGTAATGACATAAAAAACGCAAATGCCGATACTGCTACCAATGCAATGAGGTGCTTCACAAATAAGTCTGTCTGGCCATAAGCCAATCCCTCACTACCTTCGGGTACTGCGCCATTTACTTGATGTGATGCAAAAATACCTGTCATCAGCATACCCATCATACCACCTACGCCGTGGCACGGAAATACGTCAAGTGTATCGTCCAATGTAGTTCTTTCGGCACGGATATGTGCCAAATAGTTGGATACCATGGCCGAAACAGCACCTACAAAAATAGACTGCGGCACAGTTACGAAACCACAAGCGGGCGTAATAGCAACCAAACCAACCACAGCGCCAATAGCAAAGCCGAGAGCCGATACTTTTTTGCCACGGGCCGCATCAAACAGTACCCAGGCCAAACCAGCCGCAGCGGCGGCAGTGTTGGTACAAGCCAATGCCGAAACTGCCAATGTGCCTGAGCCTACTGCCGAGCCTGCATTGAAGCCAAACCAACCAAACCACAACAAGCCTGTACCGAGCAATACATAAGGAATGTTTGCGGGTGGCAGGTAGTTTGACTCTGCATGGTTTTTGCGGCGGCGCAAGTACAAGGCGGCAGCCAAAGCAGCCCAACCAGCCGACATATGTACGACCGTGCCACCAGCGAAGTCAAGTACACCGAGTTTGAACAAAAAACCGTCTGGGTGCCATGTCCAGTGGGCCAATGGTGCATAAACAAAAATACTAAACAATATCATAAACAAAATATACGACCGAAACTTGATACGCTCGGCCATTGAGCCTGTTACGAGTGCAGGTGTGATGACGGCAAATTTTAACTGAAAAAAAGCAAATAAGGCCAGCGGAATAGTAGGGGCCAATGACCACGGCTGGCCGTCCATGACGTTATTGAACATAAAATATGTACGTGGGTCGCCAATAAAACCACCAAAAGAATCACCGAAAGCCAAGCTAAAACCAACCGTTACCCAAATAATACTGATAACGCCCATGGCAATGAAACTCTGAAGCATGGTCGAAATTACGTTTTTGGTATTGACCATACCGCCATAAAAATAGGCCAAGCCTGGGGTCATTAGCAATACAAAAGCCGTAGCTACCAACATCCAGGCCGTATCACCTGTGTTGATGTTTTTGTTGAAACTTGCCGCCGTATCGGTCAGTACCTCTTTGGGTACAGACGGCAGAAGTATTCCAATAACGCTTATGCCCAGAAGAATCAAAATAGGAATGTACTTTTTCATTTTATTGTGGTTTTGAATGAGGTTAAAAAAATAAAATTTGTGATAAAGACAACGGTCAAGTTATCTCTACTGAAAAATAATCTAAAATTTATAAATAAAAGCCAGTCCCAACGTTGATTGTGATGCCTTTAGATTGCCTTTGTCATCGTCAAAAAATGGCTTGTCGAACGAATCGACTCTAAACTCTGGCTTGATGAGCAAATGGCCTTCGGCGGCGGTGAATGTGCCTGTTAGTGTAAAAGAATTTACTGATACACCAACCAATTTGTCATTTGCATCAAGATAGCGCAAACCACGGGCTGCACTTTGATTGTTGAAGTTCTCGTAACGTGCGCCAAAGCTAAAATTATCGGTAACGGCATAGTTGGTGTAAAAGGCTACACCACCCCAAGTTTTGCTTTTTCCTACATCGCCACCGCCTTGATAATCACCAGTTTGTGAGCCATAAGCAGCATTGAGTCCCAACATAAACTTAGTCGAAATCTGATAAGTTGTCACCAAGTCGAGCAGGGCGTAGTTGCCTGTACTGTCTGTACCGTTTGATTTTACGCTGGCCTCGTTGGACACAATTCCGTTCAGATATACATTCCAGCCCGATACTGGTGTAAAGAAAAATTGGCCAATCAAGCCCTTAGCACGGTTGTTGTCATTGAGGTTGTCCACGTTATTGACCAAGCCGAGCATAACCGAGGCTTTGTCGCTGATGGCATATTGAGCCTTAACCCCAATATGGTAAAATGGCCCATTGTTAAACAAATTTGATAACGAATAATGGTAGTTGATGGGCGCATCAATGACCTCATAGCCAATATGTGTGCCAAACTGCCCAGCCGTTAGCGTGAGTTTATCGGTGGCTTTCCAGTTAAAGTAGGCTTGTTTGATGGCAAGTGCCGTTGTGCCACGACCAAGTGGCCCAATCAAATTACCATAGTTTCCTAAGTCGGCATTGGGGCCAAAGGCTAAATCTACTACTACGTCTGAGCTGGTAGTTGAGTACTGCATTTTGGTTTGTACCAAGCCCAACGAAAACTGACCCGACCGAATATCAAAAGCACGAGCTGTACCAGACAGACCTACATTTGAGCGAGAAGCGGGCGAGTTGAGATTGCCCATGTAATAAGAATCGATGTAACCAGAAAACGTAAAAGGGCTTTTGGGTGCTTCTTTCACTTCGGTAGCCGTGGCAGTGGCAGGTTTAGTTTCCTGTGGAAAAGACAATACAGGCGTTACCAAACATAAATAAAGTAAAAATTGAATTTTCATAATTATATTCTGTTTATAGTTTTATGGTGTGGTATGTCTATTGACAATGCAAATATTCTTGATTTTGTATTTATTTCCAAATATTTGTCAAAAATAAATCAAATAATATTAAAAAATACAAAAAAATATTAAAAATAAGATATAAATCAATGTAATATATAAGTATTTAATAAAAAAAATGAATTTATGTTTTTATGATTATTTTGAATATAACCTGTTTTGCCAAATATTATTTTTTTGATTTTTTATAATATTTAAAATAAATATTGAAATAGTTATATTTTATTTGAAAATTATAAGCACCAAAAAAG
>JAYVJH010000071.1:0-10020 GCA_043769455.1 Runella sp.
GCTTTTGAAGTCCAAACGGTAGGCCGAATATTGCGTATGCCCGAGCAAATACACTACCAAAACGAAAGTCTCAACCGAGGCTATATCTATACCAATCTACAAAGCATTACTATCGCCAAAGAAGACTATAACCCTAATATTATCAAGCACTTAAAGGCTATAAGAAAACCAATTTATAAACCTTTGAAGCTACAGTCATATTACAAAAGCCGTATTGATTTTGGCGATGTTACGAGTAGCTTTATTACGACTTTTGAGCGGGTTTTCTGTGATTATTTTGGTATGGATTTAGAGCCTGTTGTGATGAATACCGCCGAAAACTGCCAGAAAGTGATTGCCAAATTTATGGTTGTTACACCAGAACCATACAATGAGCGAATCATTATTGATGAAATAATTGACAACACGAACTTCGATGAGTTGGAGGATAAAGACTTTGAAAGTTTTGTAAAAAGAACAAAACTAAGGGTATCTGACGGTGATTTACAAGATATTTTCAATGTTGTGATTTATAGAAATCTAAACGGGTTTGCGCCCAAAAGGTCATGTCCTACTGTACGAGGTTGTGTTTATCAGTGGTTTAAAAAATATTTGGGAATAGACTATCGGGCAGACAATGGCATAATAATAATTCAAAATCTGTTTTTACACCCACTCAATATTTCTGTATATAGCCGACTACTCAACGAAGCAACAGAGCAATACAAACCTGCTAAAAAACAAGAAGTAAAAGAAAAGATAGAAGAGAAAAATTACGTTTGGGAAGTGAAATTTGAAGAGTTTTATAACGAACATACAGACGAACTAACAAACTACCAACTCAATATTTATGACAAATGCTATTTGTCTAAAACACGCTCAAATCCAGAAAAAGTATTTGAAAAATTCTTAGAAACAAAAGTAGAACAGATTGACTGGTGGTTTAAAAATGGCGTAAGCAAGCAAGAGTTTTTCGGTATTCGTTACGAAGAAAATGATTTTCCTCGAACATTTTATCCTGACTATATCATACAACTCAAAAATGGACAAACGCTTGTTGTCGATACCAAAGCAGGTAATACAGCAATAGAAGCAAAATCAAGAGCAGAAGCTCTATATCGGTATATGGAAGCCGAAAATGAAAATAATGAAGAAGATAGAAATTTAGTAGGTGGCATTGTAGTACAACAAAGCGACCATTGGAAAATAAATCAAAACGAAGTGTATTTATATGATAAAAACGACCTGATCTCTTGGCAATTTTTAGACGACATCATTTAACCAATACTCATGCTCAACACAGAAATCCGTTACTTTTTTACGGCACTCATGTTTTTTACCCGTATTCCTTGCCCAAGTTGGGTGGACCATAGCGACCACTATCTCAACAAATCTCGCAAATACTTTCCGCTCATTGGCTGGATTGTCGGCGGTCTGTCGGCGGTTATATTGTGGGGAGCTTCGTTTGTGTTGCCGATGTCGGTTTGTATTGTGTTGTCTATCATGGCGAGTGTCTGGACGACGGGGGCTTTTCATGAAGACGGCTTCACAGACGTATGCGACTCTTTTGGGGCGGGCTGGAACAAAGCCCAGATTTTGACCATCATGAAAGACAGCCGCATTGGTGCTTATGGTGTAATAGGTATGGTGTTGTTGGTGTTACTCAAATATTTGGCATTGTCCGAAATCGCCTTGAAAGATAACACGCTATTGCTCTTTGTGATTGTCAATGCCCACACCACGAGCCGATTTATTGCCTCAACTTTTGTACATACCCACGACTATGTTCAAGATTTGGACGTATCAAAGTCCAAGCCTATTGCATCTCAACGCCTTTCATTGTCTGAGATGTTTTACAGTGCTGCCATTACGCTTGTGCCGTTTGTGTTGTTTCAGAATTGGCGTTTTTTGTTAGTGTTACCTATTACTTATTTGTCTAAAATTTATTTGGGTTATTATTTCAAAAAACACATTGGCGGCTACACTGGCGACTGCCTCGGGGCTACACAACAAGTGAGCGAAGTGGTGTTTTATTTGGCGGTTTTGGGGTTGAATAAAATGCTGTAACTGAAATGCTAAACTACACCCTCTTTCCAGTTTTCGTATCTTTCAATGCGTTTTATTTGGGTTTCGCTCACTCCAAACTGCTTGGCGATAATTCTGGTACGAGTTTTTTTGTTTTTGAGCAACCGTCTGATAAACATCACTTTTGGGGCTGTTAGCTTGCGGCCTTTGTGCTTGATTTTATGCTCTTTCATTCGCTGTATAGCCAACATCACATGAGGGCTTTTGGTGGCGTGGGCTTCCATCTCTTCTTTTGTAGCCCAGCGCAGGTTTTCTACTCGGTCGCCGGCTTTGTCATAATTAAGATGTAGTACAAAAGTCTGTCCGTCAGCGGTTTTAGGAATAAAATACTCGGCCACTAACCTAAAATAAAAAAAATGCTTGCGTATCGTTATGCCGTTTTGATTGAATCTATATCTAAATATCCGATAGCCCTCTATTAGGCTACCGTTCAAGATTCGTCCATCGTGAAAGTTGTCTGTAAAACTAATCAGTTTGCCGGTATTTGAAATGGCATAACGAAGTTTTAGCGACTTTTCTATTTCTATTTCTCTGTATTCTTCGTTTGGATAAACAACTATCATTGCGAGTTTTTTACTTGTTCTGGACTACAAAGATACGCAAAACATGGTTATAAATTCTCTTGTTTACGCACTTGCTTGACAAATTTCAAGGAGGCAGACGTTAGGCTGGCAATCTTGACATCATCAAAATCGGTATTAGTCAGGAGTGTTTTTATGAAAACATATTTTTGTTGCTCTATACCTTCTTGCATACCTTTCTGCATGCCTTTTTGCATACCTTTTTCCATACCACGCTTTAGCCCTATCCTTGTGGCTCGGTCTATAACAAATTCTTCGATACCCATAGTTTTTTTTGGTTGGTTGTTCAAAATATCAATTTCTTGCTCAAATCTAACACTCTTTTCGCTATTCCCAAAACGAACATATAACTTTAAAAAGTTCATTAAAACTCTAATTTTATCTTTATCAAATTGCTTGTTTAAAAGCCGCCTTGCTAAGTCTATTTTTTTATCAAACAATTCATTTTCAGATACTTTTCCTTTTTTGATGGCCAACAAAGTTGTCAAAATTACCATTGCAAAGGGATTGCTGTCTTCGGATAGTGCATTTTCGTTTTGGTCTAAAACTTTGTAACTATTAAAATCATACCGTAAGGTTGTTCCCAGATACGTTTGTTCAAAGTAGTGCGGTTTAAATTTTTTATTGGTATCTGTCAGCAAAGCAAAGGCTGTAATAGGTCTTTGAAATTTGTCATAGATCCGATAAAAGTATTGAAACATACGTTGGGCAAAATCTTTGTCAGTGCTTCCTTGTACTTCGATATGTACTAATATCCATTGCTCGTTGCCTGTTTTGGTAAATACTTTTACTAATTTATCTACGAATCTCGGCGAAAAATCATCGGGGTCTGACGGACAAATCTGCTCTAATTCTTTATCCAAAAACTCAAATGGACGTGAGAAGTCGAACAACTCTTGGGCATCTACAACAAAAAAACGCAGAAAATCATCAAATACATCTTCCAAAATGGCTTTCCACAAACTATCATCTCGTTTCATAACACAAAATCTACGATAGTCCCAACGCCTTGCGATTTATGTTTTCGTCTGCGCCTGTGGCTGCAAAATCGTCAAAAGCACGTGTGGCTACTTCTATGATGTGGCTTTCGATAAATGGCGCACCTTCGGCGGCACCTTGTTCCAACGACTTAATACAACATTCCCATTCTAATACAGCCCAACCGTCGTAGTCGTATTGCGATAGTTTTGAGAAAATAGAACCAAAGTCCACTTGCCCGTCGCCCAATGAGCGGAAACGCCCAGCCCGATTGGCCCAGCCCGAATAACCACTATACACACCCTGACGACCTGTTGCATTAAACTCAGCATCTTTGACGTGATACGCCTTGATGCGGTCGTGGTAGAGGTCTATAAATGCCAAGTAGTCAAGGCATTGTAATACAAAATGGCTGGGGTCGTAGTTGATACAAGCCCGTGAGTGGCCACCCAGATAATCGACAAACATCTCAAAAGTGGCCCCATCAAACAAGTCTTCGCCGGGGTGCAGTTCATAGCAATAATCCACGCCACATTCGTCATACACGTCCAAAACAGGTTTCCAACGAGTAGCCAATTCTTTGAAAGCAGTTTCTATCAACCCAGCAGGCCGCTGTGGCCATGGATATAAGTATGGCCAAGCCAACGCCCCCGAAAAGCCCACGTGCGATGTTAGCCCTAAATTTTTTGAAGCCTTAGCCGCATAAATCAACTGCTCTTTGGCCCACTCACGGCGGGCAGGCTCGTTGGCGTGTACTTCGGCAGGTGCAAAGGCATCGTACATGGCGTTGTAGGTAGGGTGCGAAGCCAGCAGTTGCCCTTGTAGGTGTGTCGATAATTCGGTAATAACCAATCCTTTATCGGCCAATTTACCTTTGAGTTCATCGCAATAAGTCTTGCTTTCGGCAGCGGTTTTGAGGTCTATCACTCGCCCGTCCCAAGCAGGTAGCTGCAAGCCTTTATAGCCCAAGTCAGCCATATAGTCGGCGATGGTATCTAAGTTATTAAACGGGGCAGTGTCGCCCATAAATTGTGCCAAAAATATGGCAGGTCCTTTGATTGTTTTCATTGTTTTTTACAAATATTTTTAAAATTGCATTTTTACAAAATCCTCTACTGCTTTTTTTACTTTATTTTTTACTTCCTTCCACGTTATACTTCTCAAATCCTCAGGGTTTTCTTTTTGTTTTTCGGCATCTTCAAAATAAGTCATAGACAGCACAATATGCCCTATATCGCTCTGTGGATATTTTCGTTGATAAAAAGCCAACATTTGAGCAAGCGAATAATGATTTAATAGCTCTGCAATACCCCAAAAATCTTTTTTCACGCCTCTCGTTGCCATCGCTTCCAATTGCATCGGAATAATATCGGCAATAGATACAAAACGAATATCATCTATTGTTTCAACTGGTTCTATGTATTTGTACTCATGCAAGATTATGTCCACCTTAATTTCATCAGTACTAAACCAAATACTTTGCTTTCTTTGATCTAATTTTATAGCTCGTGGTAGTTGTCTGATTATACATCTTTCAACTTCTTCTTTATCAAATGGCTTATTGGTAAAAATATCCAAATCTATTGAGATACGATGTCCTAATTTTAAAGATAGATTCGTGCCACCCACAAGTGCAAAATCGCATAAGTCGTCTATTTGCATCAGTGTTTTGAGCAATCCGTAGGTTTTGGGAGTTACAGTATTTAGATATAGCATAAGTAACTGAGCAAATTTAAACGTAATTTGAAGTTCGGCTAAATTATTAAAAATCAAACATTTATTCACTCACTCACTCATTCATAATTCTACATTATTACTTAACTTAGCAAGTCCAGTTAGAAATTCTGATTTGTCGCCGCTGATAAGCTATAAAATCCGTTTTGTTTAGTTCCAAAATTAGGCAAAGAAAAGACAAAGCCGATGACTTGAAATAAGGCACTGATACAGCATCTTTTTTTATTCTTTCCAAACCATAATACTTTATAATTTCGACAATATCTGCCCATGTGCCATGGTTTAGCACTTTATCTATCACAAAAACACTACTTTCGTTGAAGTCTATTTTGTCAAAATTCACGTCCCAAAACGCAATTTTGGATATGTTTGGTTTTGTCATGATTAAAAAAATTACACATTCACCCAGCCTTGTGCCTTGTTACTTTCTAAAATTCGCTCACAAATCAACAACTCACGGTAGCCATCGGCGAAAGTCGGAAAAGTTGGGGTTTCAGGCATTTTACCAGCCGCTACGGCTTCATATACTTCTTTGAACATTTGCTTTGAGGTATCAGGGAAGCCTTCGTTATGGCCACCTGGAAAACTCATAATGGCACTTGCCTCTGGGTAGGCCAGCGATGGGTCGCGCATCAGGTGCTGGTTACAGCCGTCTCTGTTGCCTATCCACATTTCGTTGGGGCTTTCGGAGTTCCAAGCCATTGTTTTTTTAGAACCCGAAATTTCTAACTTCATCTGGTTTTTGCGCCCTGCCGACACTTGCGATACTGTTATTACACCACGGTTGCCATTGTCAAACTTCAACATCACATTGGCGTGGTCTTCGGTATTGATGGCTACATCAGCGTAGTCTTCGGGTGTGAGCATCTTACCCGAGTAGGTTTCAACGGGTTTGAGTGGCTTTTTACGAGTTTTATGTACGGTATTAAAATCGGCACAGACAGCTACTGTTTTTAGCCCTGTGATGTATTCTAATGCGTCCATGAGGTGCGAGCCAATGTCGGCAATGGCGCGGCTATCGCCCGACTTGTCGGGTTCGAGCCGCCAGTTATAATCGGTTTCATAAAATAGCCAATCTTGCAAATACGAGCCAATGATAGAATAAACATCGCCCAAGTCGCCTTTTTCACGCATCGTTTTCATTTGGCGTACCAACGGATAATAGCGCAAATTGAAATGTACCGCATTGACAAGTCCTGTTTGAGCAGCCAAAGCTACGAGTTCTTCAGCTTCGTGCAGGTCTTTGGCCAACGGTTTTTCGCAAACCACGTGCTTGCCAGCCAATAGTGCGGCCTTAGACTGCGAAAAATGCAGGAAGTTGGGCGTACAAATATGCACACACCGAATGTCGTCCATGGCCAACAGTTGGTCAAATGTACAGGCTCGTTCTATGCCCAACTGTGCGGCTTTGGCAGTGGCCAATTCCATCGAAAATTCGCACAGAGCCGTTACCTCTACATTTGGTAGTCGGCGCAATGCCTC
The DNA here is from genome assembly GCA_043769455.1 of Runella sp. Taxonomy (GTDB): domain Bacteria; phylum Bacteroidota; class Bacteroidia; order Cytophagales; family Spirosomataceae; genus JAYVJH01. Next base: position 6,840 of record JAYVJH010000071.1, read on the forward strand.
AATGTGTACAGGCCCAATAAAGCCCGTTCCTACTACTCCTACTTTTATTTTTTGCATGGTATGTTTATGTAATTTTGAATGAGTGAATTTTGGATCGTAGAACAATTTATTCAAAACTCTTTCATTGATAATTATTTTTAAATTTGCTATTAAAGCAAAGAAACCCTTGATTTTTACTTTAAATCAACCCACAAAACTAAAATTTTGTATCGGTAGTGCAAGTAGTAAAATGTTTGGGTGAGTTTCTTTTTTGTTTTTATGTCAGTAAATGATAAATTTGTGGTTCAGAACCACCAAACCTACTATTTTTATAATGTTAAATATTGTGATATTTGGCCCACCGGGGGCAGGCAAAGGTACGCAAGCCGCCAAATTGATTGACAAATATAATTTATTTCATATCTCGACAGGCGATTTGTTTAGAATGCACATCAAAGAGCAAACCGAACTTGGCAAGCGTGTCAAAGATTTATTGGACAATGGTATATTGGTGCCAGACTCTATCACGATAGATATGCTGGAAGAAGAAGTACAAAAAAACCCAGATGCCAAAGGTATTATTTTTGATGGTTTTCCTCGTACAGTAGCGCAGGCCGAAGCGTTAGATGTATTTTTGGAGTCTAAAAATGCGCCCATTCATGTCGTGTTGCAGTTGGACGTAAACGAAGATGAACTCAAATACCGCATAGCCGAGCGCAAAAAAGTCAGTAATCGTGCCGATGACGATGCCGACAAACTCGTAAGGCGTATTGACGAATACTTTACCAAAACTGTTCATGTATTGCCTCATTATGAAGCCCAGCACAAACTTGTTGTTGTTGATGGTATTGGAGACATTGAACGTATTTTTGGTGATTTGTGTCTGGCGATTGATAAATAAAAGTCTAAGAAGCCAATAAATCCCACTTTAATATGCCTGTTTTGGCCAAAAAATAGCGTATTGATACCCGCAACACCCCTAAACCGTACTCAGCACTTCGGACAAAATTGATAGAAGATGCCTCATCAAAATATTTGGTGGGGCAAGTTACTTCGGCAATGTCGTAGCCCTTCCAGAATATTTGGGCTATCATCTCATTGTCAAACACAAAGTCGTCATCACATTTATTGAATGGCACGTTTTCTAAAACCTCTCTCGAAAAAGCACGATAGCCTGTGTGATATTCTGACAGTTTTTGATTCATCATTATGTTTTGAAACAAAGTCAAAAATCGATTGGCGACATACTTATATAGCGGCATACCGCCTTTGAACGCACCTTTGCCCAATATTCTTGACCCAAAAACAACAGGATACAGACCATTGCCGATAATCGAAATCATGGCCGTCAATAGGTGTGGCGTATATTGATAGTCGGGGTGAAGCATAATGACAATGTCGCCATTGAGTTCGAGGGCTTTTTTGTAGCATGATTTCTGGTTGCCTCCATAACCTTTATTTACGTCATGTTTGATTATGTGTTTGATACCCAAACGCTCGGCTTCTTTGACTGTACCATCGGGACTGGAGTCATCTACGAGTACTACTTCATCGACAAATTCAAACGGAATTTCTTTGTATGTTTTCTCCAGCGTGGCCTCTGCTTTATAGGCTGGCATTACTACTACAACCTTTTTATTTTTGTACATTGTTTGCTGATATTCAGTTATAATTATGAACTGGCAAAATTAGGGATAACTTAAAGAGTTACGCAATTTTTGTGGTCAATTAAAACCGATAACTCGAAAAAGTACCCGCTTTTTGGTAAAATACGGTACTTTTGAAGTATATTTGTGCCAATATCACAGCATTATGGCCAATTCAAACTTCATAGATTACGTCAAAATAAACTGCAAATCGGGTGCAGGTGGCGCAGGTTCGTCGCATTTCAGACGAGAAAAATTTGTAGATCAGGGCGGCCCCGATGGCGGTGATGGAGGTCGGGGAGGACACGTTATTTTGAGAGCAACAACCCAAGTATGGACATTGTTACACCTCAAATACAAAAAACACATCAGAGCAACCTCGGGTGACGGCGGCTCTGGTGCAAGGTGTTCGGGTTCGCAGGGGGAAGATGTTTACTTAGACGTACCGCTCGGAACAATAGCCAAAGATGCCGAAACAGGCGAAATTATGGCCGAAGTAACAGAACATAACCAAGAGGTGGTTTTGCTGAAAGGTGGCCGTGGAGGTCTGGGAAACCATAATTTTAAGACATCGACCAAGCAAGCCCCCGACTATGCCCAGCCAGGCGACCCTATTGTTGAAAAATGGATTGTGTTGGAACTAAAACTATTGGCTGATGTAGGCTTAGTGGGTTTCCCAAATGCAGGTAAATCAACGTTGCTGTCGGTAGTGTCGGCAGCTCGTCCCGAAATTGCTGACTATCCGTTCACAACTCTTGTGCCTAACTTGGGCGTAGTTGAGTATCGAGATTTTAGGTCGTTTGTGATGGCCGATATACCAGGTATCATAGAGGGTGCTGCACAGGGTAAAGGCTTGGGAGTGAGGTTTTTGAGACACATTGAACGAAATTCTATACTGTTGTTTTTGATACCAGCTACCAGCGACGACGTTAAAAAAGAATATGAAACATTACTGAAAGAACTCGTTGAATATAATCCTGAATTAGCTTCAAAAAAGAGACTCATAGCCATATCAAAAGCAGATATGATTGATGAAAAAACAAAGAAAAAAATTCTAAAAAAAATACCAGAAGGTGTTTCTTCGTTATTCATTGCATCAATCACAAAATATGGACTTATCGAATTGAAGGATTTGATTTGGACTACTTTACAAGAAGAAAACAAAACAAAGTAGTACCCTAAATATTGTAGTAACTATGACTAAGTATCACAAATCAGCTTATTTGGCGGCCAGTGCCGTACCCTTGCTGTTTATGTGTTGGGCGCTATATTGGCAGTCTATTGATTTTCCTTTCTGGGACGATTTTTTTGTTTTGAAAACAGTAAATGACCTCAAAAATCCTACAAATGGTTTTGCCGAAGTTATACGGCTGTTTTTTGAGCAACACATGGAGCATCGTATCGCATTTGCCCGATTGACTTTTTTGTTGTCAGATATAGTCGGTTTAGTAGATTTGAGATGGCAAATGGTATTGGCATTTGTTGGTATTTTGGGCTTGATAGTTGTCTTCTATAAATTTTTGCTGCGCACTGGCAAACCAACTATATTCATTGTT
>JAYVJH010000072.1:0-1900 GCA_043769455.1 Runella sp.
AAAACTTCAAGAACGTTACGGTACGCACCGACGATGACGGCTGGATAGAGTTTAAACGTGAGGCCAAACTCAATCCTAATAACTTCTTCAAAGACTATGCCGTTAGCCTTGGCCTCGATCAAGAGTATAACTTCAAGCCGCTCAAAGACGAGACAGACAAAAAACAACAACGGCACCAACACTTCCAACTTTACTATAAAAATATTGCCGTTGAGGGTGTTATTTTTTCTTTACATTCTGAGGTCGATATTCTGACGATAGGACATGGTAAAATTCCAGATGGTTTAGACCAAGATGTTTCTAAACCCATGCCCGAACCTAAGGCATTAGAATTGGCTCTGGCCAATATGAAAGTAACATTAGACGACCTCAAGAAATTGGAACGCAAAAAACCTGCTGGTACGCTGATATTGGCTCGAATTTCTGATGACGTTGTAAAAGCTAGTTTTAAATTGTGCTGGGTTTTTGATGTCTATGGTAATGAAACATTCAACGCTTTTACAGTTTATGTAGATGCTGCTACTGGCGAAATTGTGAAGAAGGTATCATTGATACATGCTTGTAGTCTTGATAAACACAATTTATCTATCTCATCAACTGTCCACCAACCTACTAAACAACCAGAACCCAATAATGTACTATTTCAATCAATATTTACACCCAATTATCCTCGCTATTTGAGAGGCCAGACATCCTTGAGTTTTGAAGTTGAAAATGACCCAAACAATACAGGGAATGAGCGACTGACCGCTTTTAATAATGCATTAGCAACCCGAATGTACAGGGGAACTAATACTCTACGGTTGAGTAATTATGATAATTCATGGCAAGACTATGGAGACGTTAGAAATTTTGGTCTCAACTGGACGAACATATCAAATATTGACAGCCGAAATGCACAGACAGTTCATTGGCTCGTACAGCGAATGCAACAATTTATGAATCAGTCACCTACAAATGCACCTATTGGACGAAATGGTATCAATGGACAAGGTTTATATCCATTAGTATTAGCAAATTTTCCTGGACGCGCCGCTGGGTTTGTAAAAGGAACAAGACATATCTACTTTGGACGGACAAACGATAATACCATAAATAGCTGGGTTACGATTGATATGGTGGGTCACGAGTATATGCACGCAGTAACGGCTTCGGCTGTAGTAGGCGGCCTAACTTACGAAGGTCAATCTGGAGCCTTAAATGAGTCTATTTCTGATATTTTTGGTACTGCCTTAGAGCGCCACGTATTACCGACAAATGCCCCCAACAGCCCTCAGTGGAATTGGACTATTAACGAAGATGCCGAGAATTTACGTAATATGTCTAATCCACTTATTTCTGGAGACGTTCCTCAACCAGACAGGTATTTAGGCCCTAACTGGTACACTGGTTCAGAAGATAATGGTGGTGTCCACACCAACAGCGGCGTTATGAATCGTTGGTTCAATATGCTTTGTACTGGCTTTGTTAATCCTAATACAAATATTGTGGTTACTGCCATTGACTTTGATAGGGCTTTGGCTATTGTTTATCGAGCATTAACAACGTACACCCAGCAATCTTCAAACTATGGAGATATGCGAAACGGCACTATCTATGCGGCCAGAGATTTATATGGTAACTGTTCGATGGAGATGAGACAAGTACAAAATGCTTGGGGGAGTGTCAATAACAACGCTTGGAGTTATTGCCCTGCAGATTGTAACTATTCTGTTACTGCAACGAGTAGCAATACCAACCCTGCCCCCAGTTCGTCTATTACACTTACGGCCAACTGCTCGGGTTCTGGTTGTTATAGCATCAATTATATATGGCGTTTGAACGGAAACAGTGTAGGCAACGGTCAATCTATCACTGTCAATGCTCCCAGCAGCGTAGGTACTTACACTTATACCTTAGA
>JAYVJH010000073.1:0-2984 GCA_043769455.1 Runella sp.
ATTATCATTGGTAGGTTTTATAAATATTTCGTAAAATTAGTGATTGCTTTTATCTTAGTTGGCAAATAGTTTTATATTTTTGCAATTAGTATCAACCAAACCTTCCCACGTGGAAATTTTTGTCATTGTTTTTCTTGTTATTTTGAACGGTGTTTTTTCGATGTCCGAAATAGCACTCGTGTCTTCTCGCAAGTCAAAGTTAGAGGCTGCCGCCCGCAACGGCGACCGCAAAGCCGAGCGAGTACTCGAATTGGCCAACCACCCCAATCGTTTTCTTTCTACTGTTCAGATTGGTATTACGCTCATTAGTATCTTAAATGGTATTTTTAGCGGTGCCAGCCTCACCAACCAGCTACAAGTTTATTTTGAACAGTTTGAAGCCATAAAACCCTACGCTCACTCTGCTGCTGTTGGTTTGGTTGTCTTGTTTGTTACTTATTTGTCGTTGGTTTTGGGCGAATTAGTCCCCAAGCGCATCGGTATGTCAAACCCCGAAGGTATTGCCAAATTTATGGCTGCACCCATGGAATGGCTCAGTAACCTGACCTCACCTTTTATTTGGCTCTTGGCCAAATCAAGCGACTTGATTATGAAATTGTTGAGAATAACGCCTCAAAATCAAGCCATTACCGAAGAAGAAATAAAAAATATTATTCAGGAAGGAACAACAGGTGGAGTAATTGACGAAATAGAACAAGAAATTGTAGAAAATGTTTTTCATCTGGGCGACCGCAAAATCACGTCTCTGATGACCAACCGACAAGATGTAACCTGGTTGGACAGTAGCGATGAGCCTGCCGTCAATAAACAAAAAATTATCGACAGCAAACATTCAATCTACCCCCTTTGCCACGATAGCCTCGACAACGTGACGGGTATTGTCTATGTCAAAGACCTACTCGGTGGCGACCTCGACGAGCAGTTATTAAACTTAGAAAAATATGCCCGAGAACCTCTCTACATAGCCGAAAACAACAAAGCCTACGAAGTACTCGAAAAATTTAAAGAAAAACGGGTTCATTTTGGGGTAATTGTCGATGAATATGGCGCCATGCAGGGACTTGCTACGTTAAACGATATTTTGGACGCTCTGGTGGGCGATTTGTCCGAAACTGACGAGTTTAATTATGACATCACCGAGCGTGCCGATGGTAGCTTTTTGATTGATGCCCAACTCCCTTGGGAAGATTTTCTTTCACATTTTGACATTACGAGTCACAACAAAAAAGACCTCACTGGCTTCAACACCCTCGGTGGCTTTGCGCTACATATTCTCAAAGATATTCCCAAAACAGGCGAAACTTTTACCTGGGAAGACCACCGTTTTGAAATTATTGATATGGACAAAAGCCGAATTGACAAAATGTTAGTTCAAAAAATAGACGAAGACAGTGAATAAAAAATCACTTCTTAGCACCCGTTCATTGTTCCATATTCCCCAACATAACGGCCAACCCCAAATATATTTGTGCGGTAACTCGCTTGGGCTTCAACCCAAATCTGTAACGAAGTTTATCAAAAAAGAACTTGATATTTGGCAACACAAAGGCGTAGAAGGCTGGTTTGATGGCGAAGATTCGTGGCTTGGCTACCACAAACATTGTCAGCAAATGTTAAGCCAAATAATTGGCTCGGCACCCGAAGAAGTATGTCCAATGAACAATCTGACGGTCAATTTGCATCTCATGCTAACTTCTTTTTACAGACCCACGCCCGCACGTTTTAAGATTTTGACGATAGCTTCCGACTTTCCTTCTGACCAATACGCACTCGAAACACACTTACAATCAAGAGGTTACGACCCCACAACTACGCTCATCGAAGTCAGTCCCAGAGCTGGCGAATATATTGTTAGAGAGGACGACATCATGGCAGCAATCAAAGAAAACGCCAACTCACTGGCATTGGTCTGTATGAGCGGACTGCATTATTACACAGGTCAGTTTTTTGACATTGAGCATATTGCCAAAGCCGCCCACGAAGCAGGCGCATTGGTGGGTTTTGATTTGGCTCATGCCATTGGTAACGTACCCTTGCAGCTACACAACTGGCAGGTGGACTTTGCCGTTTGGTGTTCGTACAAATACCTCAACTCTGGGCCGGGGGCGGTTGGCGGGCTTTTTGTGCATAAACATCATCATAACGCAAACCTTTCTCGTTTGGCAGGCTGGTGGGGCTACGACGAAGAACGGCGTTTTGAGATGACCAAGGGCTTCGTGCCTATGGCTGGGGCGGCTGGCTGGCAACTAAGCACACCTAATATTGTAGCGTTGGCCATGCACCGAGCGGCCTTGCAGATTTTTGAACAAACAAATATAGCTGCGCTCAGGCTCAAAAGTATTGAAATGACTGGATTGTTAGAACAGCTTATCCGAGACATCAATCAGCAACTTGACAAGCCGTTTATTACCATCATCACCCCCAGAAATTCCACACAGCGGGGTTGCCAACTCTCACTATTGGTTCAAAATAACGGCAGAGCATTGTTTGACTACCTGACTCAAAACAACGTTATATGCGACTGGCGAGAACCTAACTGTATTCGTCTCTCCCCCACTCCACTCTACAACACTGTCGAAGAAATCGAACAAGTAGGTGCGATAATACGCCGTTTTATAGCCCTTTGAGTTTGTCTAAATCAATGTCTTTGAGTGTCGCTTTGATTTTGTCCATACTTACGCCACGTCCCTTGATCTCAACAATATATCGGTTGGCTACCATGACCGATATTTCACCATCTTTGTTTTTGGTGTCGTACTTTTCATAGGCTTTGTAGCCTTCATATTCGGTTGTTTTTTCGTAACCATTGTCTGTTTCTTTGTCCACCGAGGCCATTGTCCAAGCCGCCATGCCCATCATGGCCAAGCCTGTACCTGCTGCGTCAATGATGTTGATGTCAATATTTTGGTCTTTATCGTCCGAATACCGCCCATAAGCTGTCGAAATACCAAAACCCATGGTAGCAGTTTTTTCGCTTGATGATT
>JAYVJH010000074.1:0-3583 GCA_043769455.1 Runella sp.
TTTTCCATGGCGTGTAGCACGCTTTGTGGCGGTGTAATATTCTTGATTTCATAACGTAACATTTTTACTCCCCATACCTCAGAGGCTTCGTCGATGGCCTGCACCACGGCACGGTTCATGGTCATACGTTCTTCAAAGGCTTTGTCTAAGTCTATCTTGCCTACTTCGCTCCGCATAGTAGTCTGGGCGAGTTGGGTTACTGCAAAAATATAATCGGATATACCATAAGATGCCCTTTGGGCATCAAAGACTTGCAAAAAAAGTACCCCGTCCACCCGTACCTGTACGTTATCTCTTGTTATGCAAATTTGCTCAGGTATGTCAATCGCTTTTTCTTTGAGGCTGTGTTTGTAGGCGATACGGTCAATAAAAGGCACAACAAAACTAATACCAGGCTGCAAAACCCCATAAAACTTACCAAGCCTTTCGACAATAAGCGCAGTTTGTTGTGGAACAACCTTGACGGTCATCAGAATACCAATGACAACGAGCGTAATAATAGCGATAGTAGTGTACACGAGAGCTCATATTTAGATTTGCTGGTAAACATAAACCAAGCTACCAATCAAAACACTACTTAATGTATGAACGTAAGAATTGAGACAGGAACGGTTAAAATGGAGGTTAAACTATTTGTCAATCATTATCAAAGCCGTTTTTAGTACATCACTGCCACAATAACAACTCACAAAATGGCACTTGCCAACGTCAGCAGCATCGTACAAATTGAAAGTAGAGTTCTTGAAATTGGCTTTAAAATAATTAGTAAGTTTGATAGCTTCATCACGATAATTACAGCCGAGGGTTGTATTGCCATATTTGCGAGGTCCGGGGCCAAAAACACCCATCATCGGCTCTTTTTTCATCAACACAAAATCATTTTTGTTATACACCACACTGAGCGTATAGTTGTCTTTGGTTTTAAAATCAAGACTTGTGTTACGTTTGTAATAATTCTTAAAGACTTCGACCCCCGCAATCGCAGGGGCTACGAGGCAAATATTAACAGTTTGGTTGGGTGTTGCAAAAGTGTTTGATGTAGGTGTATTTTGAAACAAAGCTGAACAAAGCACCCTCGCTCCGAGACTATGCGAAATCAGATTGATGCGCTCAAACTTAACTGCCGACAGTACCTTTCGTAGTTTCTCGCCCGTTTTGTCGGCATTGGTTTGGGCTTGTTCAAAGGCTTCAAAAACCGTTTTTCTGTTCTTGTACGATATTTCTGCAAAACTACCGTCCCAGTATAGTTCTATGAGTAATGTTTTTTTGTAATTATAACTTAAAATAGTTGCTTTTAGTGTGTTATAGTCTCGCACCGATGTATATCTTGATGTACCTTCTTTGTATGCTTTTCGGTAGCCGTGCAGCATAAACGACACACTGTGATAGGCCGTTGTTTGACTATTTATTTTACGCAAAACCGTCGCTTCAATCGAGTCGTTTAATGTTTGGGCATTGGCTACTGAATAATATTTAAAACCACAATGATAGAGCCTTGCAAGCTGTATAAAATCTTTGTCGTTTATGCTATACCATCTTGCCAGTGAGCCACTTACGGCACTAAGCGACACATCTGAAATAAAATAATTGGGGTAAATAGAACCCTCCTTGTCAAAATAAATAGCCAGTTTGTTTTCGTTCAAATTGCGCTCACCATATAGCACACTTACCGTACAGTGGCTATACCTACTCGTTAAACATAATAAAATAACAATAAATAAAGATCTCCCAAACAAGGGTTTGTGTCTTCCTTTCATCAATTTGGTTGTCTAAGAAAATGTGCTAATTTTTAATTGTGTCGATTGAGTATTAAATATCAACGAGTTAGTTAAATTTAAGTACTACCAAGAATCTGACTAAATCGTTGTAAATCAAATACTTATTCAATTGTAGCGGCTAACTGTCATTCACTCATTCTTAATCTGATTTTTCAATTATGGCAAATGATTTTTCAAAAAAATGAGAATTGGGTATTGTGATTATCTCGTTTTGATTGGTTTTGATGTGTATAAAAAAATAGTTTAGCTCTACTACCTCTCCCTCATAACCAGTATCTTTTTGTAGTACTCTGATATAATCGCCTAACTTAATGGGGTGATTGAAAAACAGTAAAATACTCGAAGTGATATTTGAGAGGATTGACCATTGTGCAAAAAAAGCGACACCCAGCACGGTGAGCATTGTACCCGCAAAAACGGCTATTTCGTTTTGTTTTAAGCCCCAAATCCCTGTCAAAAAAATGACCGTGGACACCGAAGACACCAACTGAACGGCTCTGATGGCCATTCGGCGGCGGCCTGTCTCAAATCGTGTTTTTTTGAGTAAATTATTGATAACGTACTTAATCACAAAATGTAATATGACGTAAACCCCAAACAATATTAGTGTTTCAATGATTTGAGTTTTATTGGTTTGCATTTTTTTTCTTCTAAACTTAATATTATTACTTCACTAATCTCAACTCCATCTGAATATTACAACGCTCGTAGGCTGAGTTGTGGCCGTCTATTTCTACGAATCCTAATTTACGATAAAGACTAATGGCTGGTTTCAGGGCGGTGTTACTCTCTAAATAAATGCTTGAAGCACCCAGCATTTTGGCTTTTTCGATAACCGCTTGGCCGAGTAAAGTACCCAAGTTTTTGCCCTGTGCCTTTGGCGAAACCGCCATTTTGGCCAATTCATATTCGTATTCATTGTTCTTTTTTATCAATGCACACACTCCCAACGGTTGCTTTTGGTATAATGCCACAAAAATAAACCCACCATTGTTTATGATGTAGCCATTGGGGTCGTCCAACACTTTGTAGTCGGCGGCCTCCATCTTGAAGTACGAAGAAATCCATTCTAAATTTAAGTCTCTGAATACTTGCTGATACTGCTCACCATAAGCCACGATTTCTATGTCGTCTGATTTCTGCATTTATTTTGCCGTATATTTTATCGTCCAAATTTATGAAGAGTTTTTTGTAACTGGTGTATTTCTTGTTGTTTTTTGGGTGAATTATAAAAATATGCCTATAACTCACCGCCAGTTGTTAAATCCAGTAGAAATTCATAATATTGCTACCGAAATCTAAATCAACACCATGCAACTCTTAGACGGAAAACTACTCTCGGTCCAAATAAAAGCTGAAATAAAAGTAGAAGTAGAAAAAATAAAGGCCGCTGGTGGCAAAACGCCACATCTGGCGGCTATCTTGGTAGGCAGCAACGGTGCAAGCGAAACCTATGTGGCCTCCAAGATTAAGAATTGCGAAGAAATAGGTTTCAAATCGACATTAGTCAGAATGGACATAACGGCCTCTGAAAACGATGTGCTGGCCGCCATTGATGCCCTTAATGAAGATACTGACATTGACGGTTTTATAGTTCAGTTACCACTACCGAGCCATATTTCAGAAAACCGTATCATGGAGGCCGTCTCGCCCGACAAAGACGTTGATGGCTTTCACCCAATCAATGTAGGCAAACTCTGCAAAGGGCTACCAACGTATATTTCGGCTACTCCTTTTGGTATTATTGAGATGATAGAACGCTACAAAATCGAAACTTCGGGCAAGCATTGCGTAGTAGTAGGCCG
>JAYVJH010000075.1:0-7476 GCA_043769455.1 Runella sp.
ACAACTAAAAGACAAGAGACGTAGCCCTATCGAAGATATTTAATTGCTTCGCAGTCATAAAGTTAAAAGTCAATCAATTAAATAGTTTTTAGAATAAAAACAAGAAACAAAATGACAAATTCAGATTTTGACTCTGCCATAAAAATTCTTACTGACGAACTCGCTGATTCCCGGAATGAAATCAAGGAAATGGAGCATCGTTTCAATAACCTGATTCATTCTTCTGCATCGATGATTGCGGTTTTCAAGGGACAAGACATGATTGTCGAAATAGCCAACGATGCCATTATAGAAACTTGGGGCAAAGGAAAAGATGTATTTGGCAAGTCGTTGTTTGAAGTACTGCCCGAAATTATCGAGCAAGGCTTTGTTGAAATCTTCAATGACGTATATACAACTGGGGAGACCTATTATGCCTATGCCGTTCCTGTCAATTTGACCAAAAACGGTAAATTAGAGCTATTTCATTATACTTTTACTTACGAAGCCCATCGCAACACCAACGGCGAAGTAAAGTGGGTGTCGATAGTAGCCAACGAGGTATCGCCCGAGGTATTGCTCAACCAAAAACTTGAGGAGGGAACAATAGCACTAAAACAATCGAATAAAAATCTTGAAAGTAAAGCCGTACAACTATCGGAAGCCCAGCAAATGGGGCAAGTTGGCAACTGGGAATGGGACGTACTTTCAAATAAAATTACTTGGTCTGACGAACTGTACAGAATTTATGGACTACTACCGCAGGAAATTCAGTTAGACTACCAACGCTTTATTGATTTTATACACCCAGACGATAAAGAATACATAATTAGAACTGTTCAGCAAGCATTGCTTGGCCAGCAGCCTTATACTATTTTTTATAAAATTGTACGTAAAGATGGTACAATAAGAATGTTGAACGGTACTGGAACGGTGCTTACTGACAATCAAAAAAATACAATAAAGCTATCTGGTTGGGTGCATGACTTTACCGAAAAAAAAATGGCATCAGAACATGCCTATTCTCGAAGTTTGATTGAAGCCAGCTTAGACCCACTGGTGGTGATAGGTCTAGACGGAAAAATTACTGATACAAACGAGGCCATGGAAACCATTACTGGCAAGACTCGTGATGAATTGAAAAATACTGAATTTAAAAATTATTTTACCGATCCTAAAAAATCCCAACAAATATACCAAGAGGTATTTGAGAGGGGTTTTGTGACCAATTACCCGCTGACAATGAAAGACCACGTACTGACCGATGTGCTATTTAATGGCTCGGTTTATAAAGACGAGCTGGGCAATGTACTTGGGGCAGTGGTGGTGGCAAGGGATATTTCAGAACAAAAGAAAATTCAGAAAGAAATAAATGAAGCCCGAATATTGGCAGAATTGGCAACGACCATCGCCGAAGAACTACAAGGAAAAGCCGAAGAAGCTGTGAGGTCTAAACAGCAATTTTTGTCGAACATGAGCCACGAAATCAGAACACCGATGAACGCCATTATTGGTTTTACGAAGGTGGTGCTAAAAACTGATTTGACGGCCAAACAAAAAGAATACCTGACTGCTATCAAGATGTCGGGCGATGCGCTGATATTGTTGATTAACGATATTTTGGACTTGGCCAAAGTCGATGCTGGCAAAATGACCTTTGAACAAACACCTTTTAGAATGGCGGTGTCTATGTCGGCAATATTGCATTTGTTTGAGACTAAAATTCAAGAAAAAAACTTGAAATTAACCAAAAAATATGACCACACAATACCAGAAATAGTAATAGGCGACCCTGCACGGCTAAACCAGATTATGCTAAATTTAATCAGTAATGCCGTCAAGTTTACGAACAAAGGTGAAATTAGGATAACCATAAAAAAACTAACCGAAGACAACGACAATGTATGTGTTGAGTTTGCTGTCATAGACACTGGCATTGGTATTGCAAAAGATAAAATAGGGCAAATTTTTGATAATTTTCAGCAAGCAACCACTGGTACGTCGAGGGTTTATGGTGGCACTGGTTTGGGGCTTGCCATAGCCAAACAACTCGTAGAAGCCCAGGGTGGCACTATTAAAGTAAAAAGCAAAGTCGATAAAGGCTCGGTGTTTAGTTTTTCGCTTAATTTTCAAAAAACAAATACAACGATGGAATTAGCGAAAGATATACTGGAAATAGACACTGAAATCAAAAATTTAAAAATATTGGTTGTCGAAGATATGCCACTCAACCAGCTATTGATGCGGACACTGTTGGACGATTTTGGTTTTGAATGTGATATTTCGGCCAATGGAAAAATAGCCATTGAAAAACTGCAAACAAAACAATATGACTTGGTTTTGATGGATTTGCAAATGCCTGAAATGAATGGTTTTGAGGCAACAGAATATATCAGACAGGTAATGAAGTCGGATATTCCGATCGTTGCCCTAACGGCAGACGTAACTACGACTGATGTAGCAAAGTGCAAGGCCGTTGGCATGAACGACTACATAGCCAAACCCGTTGATGAGCAAATATTGTACGACAAAATAATAAAATTAGTAAAAAAGAACGTAGTTGAAAAATCAGTAAAAATCAATACGGTCGAAGCCAAAATAGTAGATAAAATAAGGCACACCGACTTGGAATATTTGAACAAAAGGACAAAGTCTAACCATAAACTAATAGCCGAAATGATTTCTATTTTTTTGGAACAAACGCCGCCTTTAATCCAGAGTATGAAACAGAGCATTGTCGATAAAGATTGGCAACTATTGAACTCATCGGTACATAAGATAATTCCATCTTTTTCTATTATGGGTATGAACGCCGATTTTAGTATAATGACCAAAAAAATTCAAGAATATGCCACTACACAAATCCAGCAAAACGATATTCAAGACATAGTCAGTGAGTTAGAAAACGCTTGTACGCAGGTCTATGAAGAATTGAGAGAAGAATTAAACAAATATCAATAAAACAAAAAATACAATGACCGACGATATAAATAGAATCAAGCTCTTTTTGGTAGATGACGATGCTCTGTTGCTCAGGCTATTGGAAATCGAGTTTTTGCAATATGCTGACTTTGAGGTAGAAACCTACGCAACTGGCGAACTTTGCATAAAAAATATAGCCCACAAGCCCGATGTCGTAGTATTGGATTATTACCTTGACGGCATTGATAAAATGGCCATGAACGGTATCGAAACCTTAGACAAAATCAAGGCATTTGATGACAACATTCCCGTTGTGATGTTGTCATCGCAAGACAAAATAGAAGTCGCTATCGACTGTATGCACCACCAAGCCTTTGACTATGTAGTGAAGAGCGAAACCGCTTTTGTGCGTTTGCGGCAAGTTATTGACAGGATTTTGAAATACCAAAAACTGGAAAAGCAACTGAACTGGTATATGGAAAAAATGTAGCCGAGGCGTAGCTTCTGTTGGCATCGACCGCAATGTGTGAATCTTATAAAGATTGATAATAATTGTATAATATATTGCCAATTTAAAATTCTGACCTTTGTTGTATAGTTAAAATTGTACTGTAATGTCGGATATTTCTACACGACAATATGGCAAGATAAAAAAAGCCAACTAAGATGAAAACAGCAATAGGAATCTCAGAAAAAAATACCAGTAGTACTATTTTACTTTTGTCGGCAGTTTTGGCCGACGAGATGGTTTTATATGTCAAAACCAGAAAATTTCACTGGAACGTTTCTGGCGATAGTTTTATGGAGCTACACAAACTGTTTCAGAACCAATATACCGAGCTTGAAGAAATAATTGACCAAACTGCCGAGCGAATTGGCAAACTTGGCGGTAAAGCAATAGGTACAATGAAAGAGTTTTGTAAGCTGACCAGACTGAAAGAATGTGCATCCGAGAATAACTCTCAGAAAGAAATGATAAAAGAATTGCTCAATGACCATAATACCCTAATCGTCGAACTCAGAAAAGACATACTGCAAACAGAACAAAATAACGATGCTGGTACAACAGATTTTTTAACGTCTGTGATGCTTCAGCACGAAACCATCGCTTGGGTATTGAGCCGATATTTGAGTTGATTATTGTTTTAATAACTGATAGTCAAACGATTACAAACTAATATATATCCTTATGAACACTATTCTTTTCCCAACAGATTTTAGCAAAAACTCTGTTCATGCCTCAAAATACGCTGGAATGTTGGCCGAGCAACTAAATGCCAATGTTGTTTTGCTACATATTTATTCAGTACCAATGACTACCGAATATCAACTGTCTTATGACGTCGATGGCCTAATGAAAATAAACAAAGAAGTGGCCGAAGAAAGCCTAAGGAAGTTTACGGCTCAGTTTCTCCAAAACACACACCTACCGCCCAATTCTGTTTCTCAAAAAGTAGATTATGGCTCTGTTCCCGATACAATTACAAGTACGGCCGCTGCACTAAATGCCAGCATGATAGTGATGGGAACAAAAGGTGCAACTGATACCCTGGGTAGGTGGCTCGGCACTACTGCCCAAGGAGTGATGAACTCAGCCCAATGCCCCGTATGGATTGTTCCAGCAAAAGCCTCGCTCGAACGCCCAAGACAAGTCATGTATGCGGCAGACTTTAAAGAAAATGAAATAGCGGCAACCCAAAAAATATTGTCTATCATCGATCCCTTGACAGCTACTTGCCGGGCAGTTCATATCAACGAATATTTTGAGCCAAACGTTGGCCACAAAGCAGAATACATGGCAGCCGACTTAAACTATGTTTTTGAAAACGAAAATATAGATTTTGTAAGCCTCAACCGAGACGATATTATTGTAGGTTTGGAGGCATATATCAAAACACACAAGCCCGATGTACTGGCCTTGGCTATATACGAAAAATCGTTTTTTGGCGATCTTTTCAGTACCAGTATCAGCAAACATTTTGTGCAAGAAGCCAATCTACCGCTATTGGCTTTCAGAAAATAAACTACGCCCTCGCCTGCGCTGGCTCAAATAAGTGGTCATGTGCTTATAGTCTGGTGTAGTGAGTTAAATACAATACTGTAAGTCAATAAGTTATCGAATTTGAAATACTATATTAACACTTAAAGCAAAACAATGAACAATATTTTTAAAGGATTGTTGGCCGGCTATGGAGCTTCAAGATTGGGCGGTGGTTGTTTTGGAACAATCGTCGTGTTTGTAATAATATGGTTTGTTTTGGGTCAATGTACCTAAGGTTCAAGTGTTTTAATATTGGTATTTTGATAGCCTTACATCTGCCACAACCAAAGACCCAAAAGAAGTACTGTAATGTGTGAATGATATAAATTTTTTTCAAAGTTATGTAACACTACCTTTCCAGACTTCCCCGACCTTTGTAATGCCAGGCACTGGTCGGTTCACTTCAACTATCTGACAACCAACCCGTTAATTATCAAAGTTAAAATTTTACATTTATTTAATCATAAAAATTCAGAGCATGAAATCAGGAAAAGTATTGTTAGGTGTATTGGGCGGCGTTGCTGCTGGTGCATTGGTAGGTATATTGTTTGCACCCCAAAAAGGCGCACGAACCCGAAGACAGATAGTAGATAAAAGCGAAGATTATGCCGAAGGACTAAAAGACAGATTCAGCGGCTTTATTGATACCATTGTCAAAGAATATGACAGCATTAAGCAAGAAACGGACGCCTTGGTGTTGGACGGAAAAACAAAATATGCAGAAATGATTGCAGACGGGAAAACAAAATATGATGATGCCA
Source organism: Runella sp. (assembly GCA_043769455.1). GTDB lineage: Bacteria > Bacteroidota > Bacteroidia > Cytophagales > Spirosomataceae > JAYVJH01. Next base: position 5,704 of record JAYVJH010000075.1, read on the forward strand.
AAAAAGAACTAAAAAGCCAGAACGCCTAAGCGATAGTACTTAATCTAAGTTTTGTCCAATGTACTATATAGCCACAAGCCACCTCAACGATGAACAAAAATACAGACATGACAGCAACCCTTCTTCAAAAAACAGAGGACTGTGGTAAAACATCATTAGAATTGTTGCGACTGCAAACAATAGATAAGGTTGCCGATACCGTCTCGTCTATGGTCGTAAAAATATTGGTTTTTTTGATAATAATCTTAATTGTTTTCATGGCCAGTATCGGTACTTCTTTATGGTTGGGGGAACTTTTGGGTAAGCCCTATTTTGGTTTTTTTGCTGTTGCCCTTACATACTTTGTTCTTGGATTGGTTCTAAATTATTATCAAACCCGGCTAATCAAAACTCCTGTAAACAATGCCATCATTTCCAAAATTTTGTCTATATGAGAAACTTGAATGATACAACTGCACTAAAAGAAAAAATCGTTTTTTTGCAACGTAAACAAGCACAAGAATTGGCAGAACTAAAAACACATTTAAACTCAACTTATGAAAGTGTAAAACCCGTTAATGTTATCAAAAACACACTCCAAGAAATAGCTGCATCACCAGATATCAAAGACAATGTTTTTAATAGTATCATCGGGCTAACAACTGGCTACATTTCCACAAAAGTATTGATGGGTAGTTCTCATAATCCTGTCAGGCGAGTATTGAGAGTATTTTTACAATATGCTATTACCAATATTGTAGCCAAACATTCTGAGGGTATTAAAGCAACTGGCGTAGTTTTGTGGAATCGTATTGTGAGACAATACGCCACAAAAAAACAGAGTAATTAGCAGGTATTGATACAAAAAACTATCCCAAACAAATATCAAAATTAGTTTTACAATTTCAGATTCGCCATCGGACTTGTCATTATGTTTTTTGTAATATGGGTTGTTTTGGGACAATATAATCAAATTTCAAGTAACTCACCATCAGTATTTTATAGACAAACATTGGTCTTTTATGTATAAAATCTATTGGCATTCGGAGCGGTATTTTGAAAAACTCACTTCTGCTGCAACTAGTATCTTGGGCAACTCTATAACATTTATTTTGGCGCTTCTTGCCGTCATATTTTGGCTCACCGACAGGCATCATCAAGACCTTCATAGCCAGATTGGCGACATTATATTGAGCGTTACATTTCTGAGTTTGTTTATTATCCAAAAAACAAACAACCACCTTTCGGCATCGCTACATCTGAAATTAAATGAGCTAATAGCCTCACACGAACCCGCCAGCAATACCATCATCAACGTAGAATCTAAAACTGAACTGGAAATTGTAGAGCTTTCAAAAGAATATACCGAACTGGCCGAACAACTCAAAGAACTTAAAAAAGATACAAAATAAGCACACTGAATGTGTGAATTTTATAAATTTTATAAAATATTGTATAACACACAGCACGCTAATTGAGCCGACCTTTGTACGAGTAATCAAAATAAATAAAAAACAATTTAAACAACCAAAACAATGGCTATTGCAACAGATTTGAAAGCAAACTGGAACGAAATGAAAGGCAAACTAAAGCAACAATTTGCGCTCTTGACCGACGACGATTTACTATTGGTCGAAGGTAAGCAAGATGAGCTTTTGGGCCGCTTGCAGCAAAAATTAGGTAAAACAAAAGAAGAAATCCAGCAGCTTATCACTGGGCTTTAAACAAACTATTATCCACCCATTAAAAAAAATTATTCGAATGAAAAAATCAATTTTAGTACTATCAGCAACT
>JAYVJH010000076.1:0-2713 GCA_043769455.1 Runella sp.
GTTGATTTGGTAAACTTCCGTGGTATTGTATGGAACGAGGACGACAAGGGTATGACCTTTACCGAAATACCGATTCCTGACGATATGCTCGAAGAAGCAACGGAATACCGTGAAAAACTGCTCGAAGCTGTTGCAGAGTTTGATGAAAACTTGATGGAAAAATACTTTGACGATCCAGCAACAATTACAGAAGCAGAAATATTGGCCGCCCTTCGTGCCGCTACTATCAGCATGAAGATTGTACCGATGCTGTGTGGGTCTTCGTTCAAAAACAAAGGTGTACAAACAATGCTCGACTATGTGATGGCTATCCTGCCATCGCCAATGGACAAAGAGAGTATCAAAGGCACACACCCAGATACTGGCTTAGAAATAGAGCGTCACCCAACTGTAAACGAACCATTTTCTGCATTGGCGTTCAAAATCGCAACTGACCCTTACGTTGGTCGTTTGTGCTTTGTACGTGCCTACTCTGGCGCATTAGAGTCTGGTTCTTATGTACTGAATAATCGTTCGGGCAATAAAGAGCGTATTTCTCGTATATTCCAGATGCACGCCAACAAACAAAATCAAATCGACCGCTTAGAGGCTGGGGACATTGGTGCGGTTGTAGGTTTTAAGGACATCAAAACAGGCGATACACTCTCAGACGAAAAGCACCCAATTACGTTGGAGTCAATGGTGTTTCCAGAGCCAGTAATCGGCTATGCGATTGAGCCAAAAAAACAAGCTGACGTTGATAACTTCAGCAAGGCCATTACCAAATTGCTCGAAGAAGACCCAACGCTACAAGTCGAAACCAACGAAGACACAGGCCAGACCATCATCAAAGGTATGGGCGAGCTTCACTTAGAGATTATCATCGACCGTATGCGTCGTGAGTTTAAGGTCGAAGTAAACCAAGGTGCGCCACAGGTAGCCTACAAAGAGATTTTGACCAAAGGCATAGAACACCGTGAAGTTTATAAGAAACAAACGGGTGGTCGTGGTAAGTTTGCCGATATTCATTTTGAAATCAGCCCACGTACCGACAACGAAGAAGGTAAAGAGCCAAAAATAGGCTTACAGTTCGTGAACGAAGTAGTAGGTGGAGCCATTCCTCGTGAGTTTATTCAGCCTGTTCAAAAAGGTTTTGAAGCGGCAATGGTAAACGGCCCATTGGCCGGCTATCCGTTAGACTCAATGCGTGTGCGCTTGTTTCATGGCTCATACCACGATGTCGATTCAGACTCATTGTCGTTTGAATTGGCCGCTAAAATTGGTTTCAAAGAAGCCGCACGACTTGCTGGGCCACGTATTTTGGAGCCAATTATGGCCGTAGAAGTAATAAGCCCAGAAGAATATACAGGCCCTATCACTGGCGACCTTAACCGCCGCCGTGGCGTGATGCGTGGTATGGATAGTCGTGCAGGAGCGCAGGTTATCAAAGCCAACGTGCCGCTGTCTGAATTGTTTGGTTATATTACTGACTTGCGTACTATGTCATCTGGTCGTGCATCTGCCAACCTTACATTCTCGCACTTTGAGCAACTACCAAACAACTTAGCTGAAGGTGTTATTGCCAAAGCCAAAGGATAAATAAAACAAACTAATAGGCTGGTGGTTTATTGACCAACCAATTAGTTTTCAATCGCAACAAAAAAGCGAGCTAATCATTTAATGATTGGCTCGCTTTTTTGTTATAACCACATTTAAGTAGATTCTGTGTTAAAATCCTATAAAAAAGAATATTTTTTATACCTTTGTCTTCTAAAGCGACCATAGAGTCAGCTTGTGCTAGGCTGTTGCCAATTTGGCTTCAGCCTTTTTTCTTTCATAGTTAATATCATATTTTTTGTTTTGTTGGAATAATACAAATATCAATTCTAATAATTTTCTTCCTGTCGCTACTATTCCTTTCATTTTTATTCCGTTTTTCTCGACTATTCTTATGTAATTTTGCTTATAATTTTCGTCATGTTTAACGGCACACATTGCAGGATAAAACATTGCTTTTCGTAAGTGTACATTTCCTTTTTTTGAGATGCGACTCTTACCTTTAACTGATGTTCCCGATGTCTTTTCAATAACATCTAAGCCTGCATAGGAACTTAATTGACGCTTATTTCTTATCAACTCAAATCCATTCGTTTCTGCTAATACAATCACTGCTGTAAGTTTTCCAACACCTGGTATTGTGCAAATGTTTTCTATCTTGTTTTTCAACTCTTCGTTCTTATCTATCAGACTATCAATCTCTTTCTTTATTTCGGACTCTTGTTGATTTAATAAAATAATCCGTGCTTTCAATCGCTTGATTGTCCCCTCATTTGGAAATGCTTCGGTTTCTTCTGCATGTTTTTGGTTCTTTACTACACTACGCTCATCAACGATTTGGTCACGCTCACGAGTAAGTTGTTGTAAATTTCGATAAATCGTACTGGGGGCTTTCCAGTTATCAAGTTTGCGATTCAAACCAAATTGCGTAATACACTCCGACATACTCTTATCGGTAATGGTTTTTACTTCCAAAGTACGCTGAAAATTACTAATCTTATTGGGCAATACAATACTTACATTGTAGCCTTTTTCAACTAAAAAATGTGCGATTTTTTGATGATAAACCCCCGTAGCTTCCATAACAACCTGTAAGTAAACTTCTGGTATAGCATTTTGCTTGATCCATATTAAAAATCGGGGCCGCCCGTGCGGTACTAAATCCCTGTTCTGAATT
>JAYVJH010000077.1:0-5110 GCA_043769455.1 Runella sp.
CCATGCAATAGGCAGGGTGCGGCAACCATGAACAATATCGCCACGTACATCTTCCATGTCTTTGATAATTTCTCGGACGAGCGTAATGCCAAAAGCAAACCCAGCATAAAGCACCACTAAGTTGGTATGTTGGTGATAAAAAGCTGACAGTACCAGCAACGATAGTGCTGTCATGAACGACACTAATACATTGCCAATAAAAGGTTGTCTCTTGAAATAAGACGAATATGCCCACAGCAAACTTACCGATACAATGTTTATAATAAAAACACTTTTACTAATATAAAATCCTATTAAACAAGCTATTACGTTTAGAGTTTGATGCGTAACCATAGCTACTCGTCTCTTAAAATGCCGACCAATAATGACCCGTTCGGGCTTGTTGATGGTGTCTATTTTTATGTCAAAATAATCGTTGATGATATAGCCTGCCGCCGCAATCAATGTAGTTGAAAGACAAATCAAAAATAATTTTGGAGATTGAATGGCCAGAAACCAGTCTTCGTTGGGACGTATCAAAAACATGACAGTCAAGTATTGTGTTAGCACAATCATCAGTAGATTGGGCCAGCGCACCAATCTGACGAGGTTACGAATATATCGTTTGGCGGTAAGGTATGTTTTTGAACGATTCACTAAATGCTATTTATGCCAAAATTACACCAAAATAATCAGTACGTTGCCTGATAGTCAATCAAAAAAGTAATATCTGTCCATTGGCGGCGAGATACTCGAACCGTAAAAATATTCATCGAGTCGTCAAATTGATTGGCATATAGTCCATCTTTTTCTTTTGTAAACAATGAATAATAACCAACTGGTAGCTTTATTTTGAATTTGCCATCTTTACTGGTCTTTATTTTTACAATCAATTTTGTAGTTATTTTACTAAAAAATGGCATCTTGGTTGCATCAGTTTGGCTTTGGTTGGTGAGTTGATATATATAAACGTCTCGCTCTATGGGGCTACCTTTTGAAGTCGTTGCGGTAACGTCTGGCGAAGGCATCAGATTGCCGCTTTTCCATAACACTACACCGCTAATGCCCTGATTAGCCACTTTTTTGGGTTTTTGAGCCAACGAAATAATTGAAATAATGACGCTCAAAAAAAATAGAATTATATGTTTTTTCATACCTTACCAACGAAACTTGCTTACTTTTGTTTTATGCTTACAAAACGAATTATTCCGTGCCTTGACGTAAAAGACGGTCGGACAGTGAAGGGGGTTAATTTTATTGACTTGCGAGATGCTGGCGATGCCGTAGAACTTGCCGCAATTTATGCCCAGCAAGGGGCAGATGAATTGGTTTTTTTGGACATAACAGCTACCGTTGAAGGGCGCAGTACGCTTATCGAACTCGTCAGGCGAGTGGCGCAGACTATAAATATTCCGTTTACTGTTGGAGGGGGTATTTCGTCTATCGCCGACGTGTCGGCATTGCTCAATGCAGGTGCAGACAAAGTTTCTATCAACTCAGCCGCCGTCCGAAAGCCCGAGCTTATCAATCAGCTTGCCTTGGAGTTTGGTAGCCAGTGCATTGTAGTAGCCATCGACACGAAAGCAGTCGTTCATGGGTCATTAGTCATGGGTCATGAGGGAGAATTGGTCATTGGTCATTGGTCAATGGTTGAAGTAGAAAAATTAGTCAATCGTCAATCGAAAACACATCTCGTCCACACTCACGGCGGGCGCAAAGCTACTGATATTGAGACCATTGGCTGGGCCAAAGAAGTAGAAAATCGTGGAGCAGGCGAAATTCTTTTGACATCAATGGACTCTGATGGAACAAAACAAGGCTTTGATGTTGAGCTACTGAGCGTTGTTTCGGGTACGGCCAATATCCCTGTTATAGCCTCTGGCGGGGCGGGTACAATGGCGCATTTTTATGATGTGTTTACAATAGGAAAAGCCGATGCTGGGCTGGCAGCAAGTATTTTTCATTTTAAAGAAATTGAAATACCCGCACTAAAAAAATATTTACACTCACAGGGCGTTGCTATGAGGCTGACATTATAATTCAAATCATGAAAATAATCTTAATCAGTACATTGCTTTATTTTTTGACAATTGCACCAATGCAAAAACTGACTATCGAAATCACCAACATCAAGCAAGCCAAAGGAACAATGAACGTGGCGATTTATGATGCCAAAAGTGATTTTCCAAACGAGAAAAGCCCCACTTTTTTTCGACTTATTCCAATACAAAACACAGACAATCTCAAATTTACAATCGACGTACCCAAAGGTCAATATGCCGTTGCTGTTTTTCAAGATTTGAACAATAACAGTAAATTAGACAAAAATATCGTTGGTTTTCCCAAAGAACCTTACGGATTTAGTAACGACTTTCGCCCCAAGTTTGCCGCCCCCAAATTTGAAGATTGCGCCTTTGATGTCGGTACATTGCCCCAAAAGACCATCATCAAAATAGGGAACTGAGATAAAATCTGTAACTTTGCCCAATGAAAATCTATTGGCGCATATTGTCTTACGCTCGGCCACTTGGTCGGTTTATTGGCCCTTATTTTATTACTTCGCTATTGGCGAGCCTGTTTGGCGTACTCAACTTGGCACTCATTCAGCCCTTGCTCAATGTACTATTTAGTCAAGTGTCGCAAGCTGCCACACCGCTCACAGCAGACATGGGCTATGGCCAATATGCCGTAGCGTGGGGGCAAAACTACCTGAGAGAACTGGCCGAAACCGACGGTAAAATGTATGCACTTTATGTGGTTTGTGGTGTGATTATATTTTCGGTTTTGGTGTCTAATATTTTTCGTTATTTATCTGTTCGGATAATCGAAAAATTTAAAGCCCATACCGTGGCACAGTTGCGGCAAGCTGTTTTTGACAATGCCGTTCGGCTCGACCTGTCTTTCTTTTCAAACGAGCGCAAAGGCGACCTCATGTCTCGTATCACGACCGACGTTCAAGAAATCGAAAACTCAGTTGGGCGGGGGTTTAGTGCGTTGTTTAAAGAACTGTTTACGCTTATCTTTTATTTTGTGACGCTTTTTATGATGTCGGTCAAGCTCACGCTTTTTACGCTTGTTATCATTCCGCTTTCGGGAGGTATTATTGGTGTATTGTCCAAAAAACTCAGAGAGTCAGCCGTTGAAGTACAGCAGCGATTGAGCAATATTATTAGTATTTTAGATGAAATATTTGGTGGAATTAGGCTCGTAAAAGCATTTAATGCCGAAAATTTTGTAAAAAATCGTTTTGCCGAACAAAACCAAGGCTATCGCCACTCCTTACTAAAAATGCTATTTCGGCAAGAAATCGCCCCTCCATTGTCAGAGTTTTTTGGTGTTTCTGTCGTTGCAGGTATCATGATTTATGGTGGTTCAATGGTTTTGGCGCAGCAGTCGGCTTTGGCGCCAGCTACATTTGTAACCTATATCGTTATTTTTTCACAAGTGTTGCGGCCAGCCAAAGAAATCTCAAACGCCATTAGTGGTATTCAGCGGGGTATCGCTTCTGGCGACCGTATTTTGGAACTGGTAGATGCAAAATCAGGTATTGAAGACAGCAAAAATGCTTTGATTTTGTCAGAATTTAAAAGCCAAGTAGAGTTCAAAAATGTGTCGTTTGAGTACGAATCGGGCGTGCCTGTCTTGCGAGATGTATCGTTTATTATTCCCAAAGGCAAAACCGTGGCATTGGTCGGCTCATCGGGTGGTGGCAAATCTACATTGGCCGACCTCGTTCCTCGTTTTTATGACCCAACAAATGGCCAAATTTTGATTGACGGACAAGATTTAAAACACGTTTCGTTGGTCAGTCTTAGAGACAAAATGGGAATCGTTACCCAAGAATCTATTTTATTCAACGATACTATTTTTAATAATATTGCGTTTGGAACAGACGCAACAACCGAGCAGGTAGTCGCTGCGGCCAAAATTGCCAATGCCCACGGTTTTATTTCAGAACAACCCGATGGCTACCAAACTACCATCGGCGACCGTGGTACAAAACTGTCGGGAGGCCAACGCCAACGACTAAGTATAGCACGGGCAATTTTGAAAAACCCACCGATTTTGATTTTAGACGAAGCTACATCTGCACTCGATACCGAATCTGAAAAATTGGTACAAGATGCCCTCACACACCTCATGAAAACCCGTACAACGCTCGTCATAGCACACCGCCTAAGCACCATTCAACACGCTGACGAGATATTGGTAGTAGGCAACGGACAAATTGTAGAGCGTGGCACACACACCGAACTGCTGAATTTAAACAATGGATTTTATAAAAAATTGAGTTTGATGCAGGGCTGAAAGTGAGTAGTGAAAAACGAATAGTGAAAAACTTTGTATTTAAGTAGTCATGAGTATATAGTACGGTGTCGTGAGTTAAATAAAATACTGTTAATCAGTAAGTTATCAAAACTAAAATACCGTATTAGTTTTAAATAAGTATTTATTTTTAATGAATTTAATGCACTCATTTTCAGTCAATTGCTTTCACTTGCTTCATTATTTATAAAAGATGGTTGTTTGACAATTAAAATCGGTAGTCCTATAAATATAATGCTCAGAATGCCGTTGCATGGTGTTTTCACCTGCAACACAACCTTACAAAGGCAAGACTACCTTAAAATCTTATATTTTTCCCAAAAAAATGAAAAAACCACTTCTTTACTTTCTATCTTTTCTGTTTTCGATTCAAGGGACTTTGGCGCAGGGTTACTTGTCGTTGTCGGGCAAAATTATTGATGCTCAGACCAAAGAGCCAATCGCTAATGCCTACGTTGGGCTTCTGAAACGAGGAACTGGAACGATTAGTAATGAAGATGGCCAATTTGTGTATCGATTTCCACGTATTGCCAACGACTCGGTGTTGGTGGTGGCGGTGGCTGGCTATCGTACTTTTCAGCAAAAAGCATCTTCGTTTGCCGCCAACCAAAAAGATGTCTTGATAACGCTTGAACCCGCCCGCCCGCAGGTTGTCGATAGTGGTTTTGTTAGGCGTTTTGAAGCCCGTGAACTGGTAGCGGCCGCACTACGAAAAGTAAAAGCCAATGCCTCGCCCCAGCCGTATTTATTGACTGGTTTTTATAAAGAAACACTACAACAAGATGGCCAATATATAGAAATCAAA
>JAYVJH010000078.1:0-10199 GCA_043769455.1 Runella sp.
ACTTTTCTCACAAAGTATATCTGTACTGTGGCTCTGTCTGTATAGACGGTGGCACACGCATTGTTGTCTGTTTTTTTAAGTTTTGGTGATGTAATCAAAGAAACGCAAAGTAAACCCAAATTTAATTTTGATTCTTTAAATATATCGCCTCAACACTTATATGTATTGCAATCAGTATGCCAAACTCAACAGATAGATTAAAAAATAAGTTAGAATGACTATTTTAATGCTTGAAATAACTACATTGCCCCTCCAAATGACTATATTGTTACTTTATTTATATTATTTGATTTTAGAATAAAACAAAAAACATAGTACTTTTTTATAGATTTGTGTCAAATATCAGCTTGTCAATACCTATTTTTAAAGTTTGGCACACTATCTTTGGCAGTAGCTAAAAAAACAGTTGTGATTCGAAACTTTGCCTAAATTATGCAAACAATCTCAATAACATTAAGTCTCATAAAAAACCCTATAAAGTGTTTACCATACATGATGGGTGTAATGTGCTTTTCGGTGTTGTATGTCAATGCTGTGAACCTTCGTATAGGTAGCGAACTAAATACTTTTGGTTTTGTCCATTGGGCTGCGGTGGTTATTATTCCAGAATTGGCAACGATACTCGTTTTATTGGCTCTCATACGCATTTATCACTCCGTGTTCAATATCAAATCTATTGACATTTCGCCGAGAAACATTGTGCTTTATCAAATCGGCATTATGCCTTTATTTGTGGTGGCTTACTGCTTTTTTTGTCCTGTTACGTTTTCAGTACGACAACTTATTCATAACTTGTTTGGTAGTTTTATTGGAGAATACTCGCACAGGTTAGGTCAAATGATAACAATAGAGGCGTATTTTTTGTACTTGCCATCTGTCGTAGTTTTAGGTTATACATTGCTCAACGTCTCACTTGCTGGCGATTATCTTGACCAGTTGGCCGAATACAAATCAAAAAAAAATAGTGAAGAGAACAAACAAGCTACAAATAATGACATTTGCATAGAAGAAAAAAAATATGTGGCTGCAATAAAGGTGAGGAGTAGTTTGGGAGAGTCTTTTTTGAACGTTGAAGACTGCTTATATTTTGAGGCTTCTGACCATTGCACAATCATACACAGCTCTGAGGGTACGTTTAAGACTAATTTGTCGATCTTGAAATTACAAAATCAATTAGACCCAGACAATTTTTTTAAAAATAATCCAAAATACATTATCAATTTGGCTTATTTGGACAGCTATAAATATACAGACAAAGGCCAGTATATACTCAATTTTAGAAAACCAATGACTATAATCTTGACCATGCCAAGGTCGAGGATTAAAAGTCTGAAAGAGGCTTTTCGGAGACACCGAGAGATGAAGCCCACAAGTGTCGCTCAACCTAATAAATCATTACTTGCTGTTTCAGTAACTCGCTAAAAATTTTGTTTCCTAATATGTGTTTAGGATTAGAGTAAGACTTGTTGGACAGGTAGTCGTGTAGGTCAATAGATATTTCGAGGGTAGTGTAGTGGCATTTGTCAAACAGTATGGGTTTTTGGGGCAAGTTAATGAGGCAATATCTACTATAATTGAAGTGATAACTGGCTTCAATAACTGCTTTTGGTGGTTTGGTGGTTATAGTACTACTGGAAACTTGACCTTCTACCAAAAACTGATGCACATAGCTCCAGCCTTCCCATTGTTCTGGGTATTTTGCTAAGTAGTGGGCAAGTAAGGAGTACAGTTGCTGATTGACTTGTTGCGAGAACTGGTCTCTGGTTAATGTTTTGTCTGGATAAATTACGTCATTTATGTCGAGTACATTCTCATAGTTGGACAAACGATAGGATACAACAGGCAATATTGGCACACCTGACAAATAGCTCATGTAGCCAATACCTTTTCGAGTTTGGATATTTTGACCAAGAAACGAAACGGTATCTAACTTTTCGGTAGTGTTACCCGAACCAGTATTGCCGTCCACATATACCAATAGCGAGCGTCCCTCTTTGAGTTCTCGCAATACTTTGAGGAGTACATCGGGGTTTTCGGCATTGTGAATACGCATATCGGACTTTACACCGTATTTTTTGCCCACTCGGCGGCCACATTCGAGCAACTCGGCAGCCTGTCGGTCATAGACATCGCCTCTGACTAAAATAGAAAAGTCGTAACTGTTTTTGAATAAATAATTGGCAATGACTCTGTAAGAACCCAAATGAAATGAACAAAATATGAATTGTTTGCTTTTGTTACTTAGGGTATTGTTAGTGTCTCGAATAGCTGCCAGGTCGCTGATGCCAAGTATGTTCCAGTCGAAGTTTTCGTAGGCAGTATTACAAAGCGACTCTCTGTACAGTGCTTGGTGTTGGGTGTGGGGTATTGAGGGTAAAAAATTGGTGAGGTTGGCCGAAAAAATAGCCTCCCCCACCAAATAGCCCTCATCGTTATCGGAGTTTATTTGTTGGGTAGCCTCTCGACACTCTTCTAATAATGAACGATATTTGACAAGGACTTGCTGCTTCATGGTCGTTCAGATTAAGACAGTGAGATTTCTGGACGCTTGGTCGCCACCATGAGATGGCAAGATTTAGCTGGGTCGCCAGCAGTTACGTTTTTGACAGAGTGCAACAAATTGGCAAGTGTGCCTTTGGCACCGAGGGTGAATGATTTTTTCATGATTTTAATTTTTTTTGGGTTATGTTAATAAAACAAATGACTTACGTGTGTGGCTTGGCCAGAACCAAAACATTGAGGTTTTTTATTTTATAGTACAAATTTATAGTACATTCTTTAATCAAAACATAGTAACTACTTACCTTTGGCTGGCAAGGTCATAGTAACTCGTTACCAAAATTTTCTATCTTGTACCAAACAATATATGCAAACTATAACTTTACAACGAAGTTTTCTCAAAAGTCCGTCAAAAGGTATCATCTCACTAATAATTGTAATTTCGCTGGCCTATATGGGACTGCTGGCTAATAGGAAAGATATTGTTACAGAAATTTTGTCTAATTTATCGTTTTTTTATTTATTTAGACAGGCATCGATAATAATAATACCCGAGTTGGTGTCGTTGTTTATCTTAATAGCACTCATCAATTGCTATCACCGAGTTATGAGGTTGGAGAGCATAGATTTGTCGCTCAATGCCATTGCTCGCTACGAGTTTAAGTTTGCGCCACTATTTTTGTTGGCTTTCTTTACTTTTTTCCCTGTTACGCTTCATCTTCGTTTTTTATTGCGGGAGTTTCCCAATTATAGCCTCAGTAGTTACTACAATACATATTTAATCAATGGGTTTTCGGCCAATACCTATATGTTTTATCTGCCGTTTGTATTTGTATTGGGTTATTCGTTGCTCAATATTTCGTTATTTATTGATTTTTCTGCTACACAAATCAAAGAACCAGATTTGCTTACAACCAACGACAACAACGACATACCAATACCAGAACAACACATAGATTTGATAGATTCTGATGCCAGAGTAAAAAAAACATACTTGAACATAGTAGAAGTAAAGACAAAAACAGGTACTACTTTTCTGAACATAAACGACTGCTATTATTTTACAACAACCAGCGACAATCAGAATATTGTAGAGCATACTGAGGGGCGTTTTAAGATTATTAAATCTATGTCGGCATTGGAAGAAGACCTCGACCCGCTTTATTTTTTTAAATGCAATCGCAAAACAATCGTTAATCTTGGTTATACAGGTAGCTTTACTTATTTAGACAAAGGCAAGTATAATATTACTATGAAAAGCCCGATTGCGGCAGAGTTTTACATTACCAAAGCCCGTATAGATCTTTACAAAATAGCCCTCAAAAAATACATAGAACTCAAATAAAACAGGCCACTCCATCAAATAGAGTGGCCTGTTTTACGCCTGTGCAGTGGCTTTGAGTAACAAAAAAGTATCGACAATTTCGCTATTCGCTACTTTGTACTCATAACGAAGCTAAAATGTAGGTTTTCATATTTAAAGCATACCTAAGCAGGTTGCGGCTACTGTCAATGTTTAGTTTCTGAGTCATGTTTTGTCTTTGATTGGCTAATGTTCGGTCTGCAATGTTGAGTTTATTGGCAATTTCCCAACTACCAAACCCTTCTGCCACCAGCCGTAATATTTGTCGTTCACGATTGGAGAGTTTATTGAGTCTGTCTGTTGTGTCGCTGTCTATGTTGCCCAATCCCAGTTCTTTAATCAAAGCCTTAAAGCCCTCGCTATAATATTTAGCATTTGTGTGCATGCCTTCTATACAGGTATATAATTCACTTAGGTTGTCGCCTGTGTGAAAATAGCCACTAAAATTGGCACTTAAAATGCTTCCCATATATTTTTTTTCGACTGAATTGACATAAACAATAATCTTGGGCTTGACTTTGTTGTTTTCTATTCCTGCAATGAGTTCTTTGGTTTTATCACCCAAAAGACTGTTTTCAACAATGACACAATTAGGTTTTTTAGTTCTAATTTTATCAATCAACTCGTTGAGTTCGGTAGCTCGTCCCAATACATTAAAGCCTTCTCGCTCCAATAATTTACTGAGTACTTCGCAGGAAAATAGCTCGGTTTTGGCTACCATTACCGACGCACTAATTTTTTTGAAAGTGGAAATCATCGTTGTCATGTTGTTAAAATTTGAGGGGAATTTAATATCTTAAATCTCATATAAATAATTCGTAAAATCAAAATATTTTTGTGAAATGACCACTTTGCCCCCCCGTATTACATAATTTACGTCTTTTTTGAAAAATATTTTCAAAAATTATCTACAAAACAAAGCCTTCACCATTGGTGAAGGCTTTGTTAAAGAACATAAAAATTGTTTTTTTAGTATATCAACGACCGATGGTTTTCAATAACGCCCCCTTTGTTATGTTATCTGTAAGTTGGGCTTGGTTCAATATTGCCAGTTCTTCGAGGCGAGCATCGGCCATGCCGAAGCCTTTCATTGCAGCCCGAAAAGTGGTATTTTGAGGCACTGTTTTTATGACGATTCTCTCAGGCTTTCGATTGATTTTCTCTTGATCGGTCAATGGGCGAAAGTTTTGTGCCACCTGCTGAAACGTACCGAGATTGGTGTTGAAGTCGGGTGCTAACGACATACCATGCAATGCCAACACCATACCGCCATGCTGGTATAGCCAAGTGGCTATTTTGACAACCTTTGCGGGATCTTGGGCTGGGGCTGGCTGGCCTTGCTGCTGGGCTGCTGGTTGCTGCTGCGAAACCATCACCAATGCCAGAATACCGTTTATGGTTGTTTTTGAATTTTCTGATACCGCCAAATTATATTGCTTCACAACAGCCTGTGCTGCTTCATCGAGCGTTTTGCCTTCGGCTGCCGACAGCATCATGACCGACTTGCCGTCTTTGGGTGCCATCTGAAACTGTGCAGGACTGTTTTCTGACTGCCAGTCTTTGGGTACTGGAAATTGAAATTTGATTTCGGGGTGATAAAAAACACCATTTTCAATAAACCCTTGCTTGGGGTCGTCGCCATAAACTATACCGTCAATCATACGCAAGTAGCTATCGCCGTTTACAGCATAAGTAGCTGGATTGGCGGCTTGGTATTCTTTGGCCATGGCCTCAACTTTTATTTCACGCTGGCCTGGGTCGGGGTGTGTGGACATAAACTCGGGTATAGTCTGGCCGCTCTTGCCCGATATTCTTTTGAGAGTGCCAAAAAACTTACCCATCTTGGCGGCATCGTAGCCTATCTTACTCGAATAACTCACACCCAGACCGTCAGACTGCGACTCGTGGTCTCGGCTATATTTGAGCATCAAGACTTGCAGCGATTGTGCTGCTTCGTTGGCCATGCTTCTAAATGTTTCCGACAACACAATACCTGCTATGAGTCCTACTTGTCCCAGCACTTGTTTGGTTTGTTGTTGTGCGCCGTGGCGAGCCGTTACGTGGCCTATCTCATGGCCGAGTACGCCAGCAAACTCAGCTTCATTATTAAAATGCGCCATAATACCCCTCGTAAAATAGACATAGCCCCCTGGCACTGCAAAGGCATTGACCACGGGCGAATCGACCAAACTAAACTTAAATTCTAAATCGGGGCGGTGTGAGATTGCGCCCATTGCTTTGCCTTTTTCGGCAATAAAACTCTGTAGCTTGGCATTATCGTAAAGCCCCATCGAAGCCACAATCGATGGGTGAGACTGTGCGCCCAATGCTTTTTCTTGCTCTTCGCTCATGAGCGACAGTTCTTTTTTGCCAGTAACAGGGTTACGGACACAACTTTGAAGTCCGACACAGGCAGAGAACGCAACAACCAATAAGTTTTTGTGTAGTAGTTTCATTTTTAATAAAATAAGTAAATGACTATTTGGATTTCAAAAGTAGTCATTTTTTAAATATCTTTGTTAGTCATTCCCTTTTTAGCAGTTTATAATAAGTACACATTCAAAAGTAAGACAGTATTTTAACTCTGATAACTTACTGGTTTACAACATTGTATTTAACTCACGACACCGTACTACATACTCACGACACCTTAAATGCAAACAACGCCCACCTTAGAAAACACCGATAGCCTGCGCCGCTCAAATCCACAACTATTGGATTTGGTGGACAATACCTCCGATTTGATTCAGATGGTAACACTTGACGGACGGTTTATGTTTGTCAATAAGTCATGGTTTGAGGTTTTGGGCTATACATCAGACGAATTGCCACGGCTGAGGCTCAAAGATATTATCTGGCCAGAGTCAGTAGAGCCAACATTAGAATTATTGACAAAAATACAAAACGGCGAAAAAGTAGCTGACTTTGAGACAATTTTTAGAAATAAATTGGGTAAAAAAATCTATCTAAATGGAAGTGTAACTTGTCGATATGAAAACAACAAGCCCGCACTTTTTAGGTGTATTCTTCATGATATAACGAGTAAAGTCCGGGCCGAGCGTTCGCAAAATTTGTATTACAGTATTGCCAACTGGACAATTAAGACAGACGACTTGGACGAGTTTTATGAGCGTGTTCACGAAGAGCTAAGTAAGGTCATTGATGCTCGAAATTTTTTTATTGCACTCTACGATCCTGCCAAAAGCTATATGTATTTTCCGTACTATGTCGATGAATATTACAAAGAAAATATGCGGTTTACAAAGCGTAAATTAGGTAATGGCCTCACCGAATATGCCATTAAGGCCAATAAGCCACTATTTTTGTATGAAGCCGACATGGCCAAGCTCGCTCGTGAGGAGGGCGTGTATATGTATGGCCAGATTCCGAAAGTGATGCTCTGCGTACCGCTCAGAGTTGGCAATAAAGTTACGGGTATTATTGGTGTCAAGTCTTATACCAATGCTGACCAATATCGGCCTCGCAACTTAGAGATGTTGGAGTTTATATCGGGGCAGGTGGCGTTGGCCATTGCCCGAAAGCAGTCCGAACAAAATCTAAACCGCCAAACTGCACGCCTCAATGTCATTTTTGATAGTACCGCTTATCTCATCTGGTCTGTCAATAAGAGTTTTCAACTTACGTCGTTCAACAAAGACTATTCTGAATTTATACAGCAACAACTCCGTACTACGCCCTCGCTCAATGTAAGTATGGAGCGGCTCGGCTGGCAACTCATGACAACCAGCGACAGACGGCTGCTGGAAGCTAACTACCGACAGGCATTTAAGGGAACACCACAGAGTTTTGAAATGAAGATTCATAGCCCAGCAACTAACAATGATTTTTGGTTGGAGTTTTCGTTAAATCCTATTCAATTGTCAGACGGCACAATCGAGGAAGTATCGGGAATGGCACGAGACGTAACAGAGCGCAAAAATTCTGAAATCGCTATGCGCCAAAGTGAGCAGATGTTTAGAGGTATTTTTGTAAATCTGCAAGATATTTATTGCCGTACCAACCGCATGGGTACTATCACGCTCGTTAGCCCATCGGTACTCAAACGTACTGGCTACACAACAGACGAAGTACTGGGGAAGAATATTAGCTACTTTTTTGCCAACCCAAGAACCATTCACTCTGCCTTGATTAGACTTAGAAAAGACAAAACATTAAGAAATTTTGAAGCAGAAATTAAAATAAAAAATGGCCAAACACGGCAGTATATGCTCAATATGCTACTACTCGAAGAAGACGGCGAGCCTATTGTGGCAGCACTGGCACGAGACGTAACGGAGTTTAAACGCAACGAACTCGAACTCGTAAAGGCCAAAGAAGAAGCCGAACACTCGCTCAAAGTAAAGGAACGATTTTTGGCTAATATGAGCCACGAAATCAGAACGCCTATGAATGGAGTGATTGGTATGGTGGACTTGCTGGCCGACACAAAATTAGACGTAGAGCAAACCGATTATATTCAGACCATCAGGCGGTCGTCGGAAACATTGCTTAATATATTGAATGATATATTGGACTTGTCAAAAATTGAGGCAGGCAAAATGGACTTGTACGAAGCCCCGTTTGTTACCCAAGAGATGTTCGACAGGCTCGTGGCTTTGTTTAGGCAGGCTACCCAAGTCAAAAACATTAAATTGAGTTATCATTTAAACCAAAACGTACCTAAATATATTATTGCCGACCAAAATCGATTGCTACAAATATTGTCGAATCTGACCTCAAATGCCATAAAGTTTACCGAAAATGGCACTGTTCATATCGAAATTTATACAGTCTGGACAAAAGGACGGTTTCATAAACTAAAAGTAGAGGTCAGAGATTCTGGTATTGGTATCACGCCCGAAAATCTCAAACTACTATTCAGTGCATTTAGTCAAGTCGATAGTTCGTCTCGCAAAACCTTTGGTGGTACGGGTTTGGGGCTGGCTATTTCAAAAGAGTTGTGTAGATTGATGAAAGGCGAAATAAGCGTCGATTCTGAATATGGCCAAGGGAGTACGTTTTGGTTTACGGTCGAAATAAAAGAAACAAATATCGCACCCACACTCGAAACCAAAGACCAGCAAACACCATTAGCAGCAACTTTTGGGGCAGTTGTGCCTCGTATTTTATTGGTCGATGACAACTTTGTGAATAGAAAAGTAGCGAGCGAAATCTTAAAAAAAGCGGGTTGTATCGTGGACATGGCCGAAAGTGGCCAGCGAGCTATTGAGTTTGTAACTAATTCATATTCAATTATTAACAAAAAATATGATGTTGTGTTTATGGACATTCAGATGCCCGACATGGACGGTATTGAAACCACCCAATACCTCCGAGAGCAATTTAAAAACCTGCCACCGATTGTAGCCATGACAGCCTACTCAATGAAAGAAGACAGAGAGCGGTTTTTGAGCCAAGGCATGGACGACTATGTGGCCAAACCCATCAGAGCCAAAATATTGATAGATAAAGTAAAAGAATTGGTACTAACCAGCAACCAACACAAAGCCAAGATAACGATAGCCGAAACCGAAAATATACTGCCTGTTATTGATTTAGAAATATTGACCCAGCTTCGGCAGTTGGGTGGTATGGAGTTGGTAGCGTCTATTTTTGAAGACTTTGTAACAGAATCAACAGAGTTGGTAACGGAGGCTTTGGTAGCTTTTGAGGAGGATAATATTGCGGTCGTCAAAAGCAACATGCACACCATCAAGGGTAGCGCAGGCACAATAGGCGTGATACGAGTAGCCGAAATAGCACAAGTAGGCGAAGCCAAACTCAAAACCAACGACACCAGCACACTCGCCACCGACTTGCAGACACTCAAACAGGAGTTTGACTTGTTTTTGAGTAGCTATCAGGTAATTTTGCAGCAGTTTAGCGAAAGATAGCTTTAAAGGTCATCAATTATTCTTAATTTTGAACAAAAAATCAATAGTATGGCATACAGCGACTTTGTACTTATTAGTGAATTAGAGGATACCTTTGGTATTGTTCAGAAGCGACAAAATCTATTTGCAACCCTACAACCACTCTATCCATCAGAACGACTTTTGTGGGATTTAGAAGACGCTCACTTAGTGCCAATCAATACCGAAAAAGCTAAATCTGAACATTTGATTGTTCCTATTTTAAAAGAAATTTTGCGTAAAAATCGTAATTTTAGTTATTTTTCGGGCTTTCTGTTTGACGTGGATAAAGCTCGTGGACTGTCTGGCTATTGCGATTATATTTTTAGCACAGAAACCGATGCGATAGAAATAAAATCGCCAGTTTTTTGTATGATAGAGGCCAAAAATCGCTCTTTGGAAGAAGGCTATGCCCAAGCAGGAGC
>JAYVJH010000079.1:0-8596 GCA_043769455.1 Runella sp.
CTTAGTAAAGACAAGGAGGAAGTTCGCTTCTTCTTTGTCTTTCAACTAAATGTTCTGTGATAACCTCGTTAGTTGCATTTATTACTTGAATCTAAGAAAATAAAAAAAGCCGAATATAAAACACCTAATGAAGTAATCATTGACTTTAAGGGTGCCGATTATGTGGGCAACAGAATTGTTTTTAATGTTGCAAAAAACAAATACAGATTGATAGCCTCATTTAGATATGACAAACAAATTTGTTTTGTTCATTTTGTAGGAACACACAGTGAATACGATAAAATTGACCCCAAAAAAGTAGAAATTTAATTACAAAAATGGAAAATAACATAATCAAAGCCATCAAAACACCAGAGCAGTACAAGGCTGTGATGAGCCAAATAAAAAGCCTTTGGGATTGCTCTGAAAATAGCCAAGAAGCCGATTTATTAGAAGTACTAAGTATTTTGGCCGACGACTACGAAAACAAAACCAGTCCCATAACGGCACTTGACCCCATTGAAGCCATCAAGTATGCGATGGAAGAAAATGGCCTAACAGCCAAAGATGTCGCCCAATATTTAGGTAGTAGAAGTAGGGTTTCTGAAATACTAAATCGCAAACGCTCACTGACTTTTTCAATGGCTAAAAAACTATTTGTTGGCTTAAAAATACCTGCCGAAACATTACTGTCTTACTAAGGAGTCGTGAGTATATAGTACGGTGTCTTGAGTTAAATAAAATACTGTAAATCAGAAAGTTATCAAAGTCAAAATGCCGTATTACTTTTGAATATGTACTTAAATATAACAACAAGCCAAAATTATTCAGTGTCCATAATCTGCCGATATATTTTTCGGGTTTCGGGCAATGGCTTGATTCCCAGTTCGTCATAAAGTACTTTTTCGCAGATTTGGTATGTTTTGATGGCCATTGGCCGATTGCCTTTCTGAAAATAGGCTTCCATTTGTAGCCTGTATGCTTCTTCCCAAACTACGTCAATTAACAGTGCTTGCTGGCAAAGTTGGATAGCTTCGACTGGATTTTCTTTGAGCAACAGCTCGGCCAGCGTAATAATAGCCCCCAGATACATCAACTGCAACCTCTCCCGCTCATCACACGACCAATCTTCATAAACCCTGTCGGGCAAAAAAGAGCCGTTGTACAGCCTCAACGCTTGGCGATAGGTACTGACAGACAGCGATTTATCGGTCGTCAGTGATTGGTTAGCCATCGTAATCAATTCCTCAAACACAAAGACATCAACCCAAATCTCGGACGTATCTAATTGGTATGTTTGACCAACTCTATGAAAATATTTAGTATCAGTGTGGCTTTTGCGGTTGGGTTCGAGAGCTTTGTTGATACCATGCAGTGCTACCTTAAAACCCTGGTCGTCCAAATCATCTTCCCAAAGTCTATCTACAATTTGTTCTTTGTGTAGTGCTTTTCGGTTGCGAGCCATCAAAAAAAACTGAAACAACTGCACAGATTTATCTCGCCCCCAGTTTTTTGAGCTGAGTTTTTGGCCATTGACCCATACCTCAAAACTACCCAACGTTTGAACAACAACAGCCCGCCGCCCCTCAATGGGGGAGTTTTTGTTAGATAACGCCTTATGTTTTTCTTCAATATCCAATCTTAATTTTTTGTAAATTACAAATACTCACAGTTCATATCTACACAGGTGGTCTCGAAAACTTAACATTTTAGTAGTTACTTATAAATGAACAGCGTTTTAATTTATTTTAAATATTTGATTACTAACTAATTAAAATATTTTTCGTTATTCATTTTTCACTATTTACTTGATTCTTACTTTATTTTGCTTGCCCAGTTCATCAACTTTGTGATTTAATACAGAAATTTGCGCCGACATTTCGCTCAATATTTCTACTATTTTTCGAGAATCAGACTTTGATGCACCCAGCCAGTTGTCCAATCCAGACTTGCGCTCTTCGATGGTATGCTCAATGACATCGCTAAACTGATGGATTTGTTCCTGAATTTGCTCTTGAATTTGTGCCGCTTGTTTTTTTGGGTCTTTGATGGAGTCCATCACCAATTTTGGGGTAACGGCAGCAACTTTTTTCCAGAAATCAAAACTTTGTTCAATAATACCCTTTTGCTCGGCTTCGGGTTTGTCTTCGATGGCTTTGATGGTCATGGCCTCTAATTTTTGCTGCACAAATTCTTGGGCGTTCTCAAATGTCGAAAACCTTGATTCTTCACCTGTTTGTACGTGCCTGATGTTGCCTCGCCACTGTATTTGCGGTTCGCCTTCGTCGGTTTTGTATATTTTTTGCGATAATCTTAGCACAAATGAGGCCGTTGCTTCTTTATTTGATGCCATTGTGTATATTTTGAATAAAAAATGAATTTGAAATACCATAAAATTAACTACTTTTGATTGTACTTCAAAATTAACCCCCTTGAAAATAATGGATAAATGGACAGACAACCTCGTCAAAGATAATTTACAAGCAGTTTCGGGTATAGACGCTACTTTTTTATATACCGAAACACCCACCAGTCCCATGAACATCGGCTCGGTGGTGGTGTTGGAAGGCTCGCTCGATTTTGAAACTTTCAAAGCCATCGTTCATTCACGGATTCATCAGTTTGCCAAGATGCGCCAGCGGTTGGTTTATGTGCCAATGAGTATTGACTATCCATATTGGGTGGACGACCCCAACTTTGACATTGACCTGCATATTAGACATATAGCACTGCCAAAACCTGGCTCGTGGAAAGAACTACGGGGCTATGCTTCACAGTTTTTTAGCGAACCGCTCGACCAAAATCGTCCGCTCTGGTCTATTACTTTTGTTGAGGGCTTAGATAACATTCCGCAAGTACCAAAAGGGTCGGTGGCCATTGTGTCTAAGATGCACCACGTAGCCGTTGATGGTGTTGGTGGGGCTGGAATGATGAGTTTATTTCTGGATTTTACGCCCGACAAAAGACCAATTCCTGAACCAAAGCCTTACAAACCAGCCCCACTGCCCAACGAACTGGCACTTATCGTAAACAGTACGATGAGCTTTGCCAAAGACCCACTCAAATTGCCCAAACTGATTTCAAATACCATAAAAGCGACATTGAAAGCGGGTTTTTTGACCAGAATACAAAAAACAGACCTGCCGACGGTGCCGTTTACAGCACCCAATACGCCACTCAATGGCATTATTTCGGCAAGGCGCAAATGGAACTCTGCCATACTGTCGCTGGAACGGATATTAGTCTTGAAAAACGCCATAGGTACAACCATGAACGATGTCATGCTGGCGATTTGTGCAGGAGCATTGCGGAGATATTTGGACGAAAAAGGCAAACTGCCCGAAAAATCGTTGGTGGCCATGGTGCCAATTTCGACCAGAGCCAAAGACGATACAACACAAAATGACAACCAGCTTTCGGCCATGATGGTACAAATTGCTACCAATATCGCCGATCCTATTGCACGTTTGGAGGCCATTCAAGAAAATACCAATCGAGGAAAAACCTATCAAGGAGCAATGGGCGCAAAAACACTGGCTCAAATGGCCGAAGTTGTGCCTTTTGGTATTGCCAATCAGGCGGCAAGGCTCTATTCTAAATTTAAAGTTTCGGAGATGCACAAGCCTGTTTTCAATGTCGCCATTACCAACGTGCCTGGCCCCAAAATTCCGATGTATGTCAATGGCCATAAAATGCTGACTGTCATGGGTTCGGCACCAATTATTGACGGTATGGGGCTGATTATCACCATTTTGAGTTATGACGGTTTGGTAACGGTAAGCCCTATTTCGTGTGTAAACTCAATGCCCGACTTAGATAATTTTACAAAATACATCAGAGAGTCAGCCAACGAACTGGAAGCGGCGATATTGGAACACCAAAAGAAAAAAGAAAAAGCCAAGCCCGCAAAAAAAGCGGCTAAACCCGCCTCTGATAAATTATTTTTGCAACTCAAAAAATTCTTAGCAGCCATGCCCGACAACGGCAAACCCAAAAGTGGAGTGTTTTTGTTTAAAGTCAAAGGCGACACGATTTCAGAATGGACGGTGGATATTAGTCAGTTTCCGGCCACAGTAACGCAAGGCAAAACCGAAGCCGCCGTGAGTGCTACTTTTATGATTGACGAAGAACACATACTAAAAATAGCAGCAGGGAAATTGGACGTGCAGACCGCGTTTATTCAAGGTCGTTTAAAAATCGACGGAGACTTTGACCAAGCCATGCGAATGGGTAAAATATTGGGTAAGATGCTGTCTGTTAAGTAATTGTTCTGTTTTTGAGAATAAGTAAACTAAACAAGCAGATACTCAACAACAAAAAATGCTGGTAGCCTCATAGACTACCAGCATTTTCTATGATTAACTTCTGTCTCCGTAATTGACATCTCGCTTTGAAGCCGACAGCGTAACGGTAAAGCCCACAATGACATCGACCAATGACATAAAAGCCAAAATCAAAAAAGTGGCAGTGCCGCATTTGGCTACGGTGATAAATTCGACTATAAAAATAATTAAGATAACAATCGACAGGCCATGATCTAAAATACTTGAATTAGCCGTTCGGGTGGACTTGATTACTTCGACAGCCAAAAACACAATACCCAAAAACAATAACAGTTGCCCAAAATCCATTACAAACCTACCGCCAGACATGAGCGTGGCTTCAAACAATACCTTGTTGAGACTGTCGTTGCCTGACAGAGCCGCAATGTTGTAGATGACCAAAATAAAGCCAAGTAAGGGGATATTTTTAAGTAAATTCATTGGATAGTTAGAGTGGTTAAGCAGTAAATAGTGAAAAACGTGTAATGAAAAATATTGTAATTTTTTGATCAGTAGTTGCAACTACTGATAGCTTTGATTTTTTAGTGTTTGAATATAATTTTGGCAGACGTATCAAGTGGTACGATAGCTGCCTAAGTCTGTCGTTGGCTTAGATTTGATAGCGCAAAGTTATTTATTTTAATCGGATAAGTTTCGTAAGTATTTTAAAATTGACTTTACTATTTCATACTCCTGTCGAGTAGCCGACATTTGATATTGTTGCTGGATATTAGTTTTGTAGCGTAGTACCTTTGTTTTTTTAAATATAGGCACTAAATAACTAAAAATCCATTAAAGTAGGACTATCTAATGTTATTGGTAAACTGAGTCCGTCTAAAACAATGAATCAAAACCGCCCACTTTGGCTCGTCAAATTAGTAAACTACGAATATTGGCCGTGGTGGGCAATATATTTGCCTGTGTTGCCTTATATGCTCTATCAGGCATGGCGCAATCGTTCTATTACTTACTTTACAGCGGTAAATCCGTTCATTGAAATGAGTGGATTTTTTGGTGAATCCAAAGCCAAAATGTTAAACTGTGTTCCAGATCAATACAAACCCAAGACGTTGTTTTTTAAGAATAATAATATTGAAAATATAATACAAGGTATTGACAAACAGAATATTAGTTTTCCTTTGATTGCCAAACCCGATATAGGTGAGAGGGGTACGAATGTGGCTAAAATTGCCAATAAATCAATATTAAAAGACTATCTCAATCAAAATCAGTCAGCCGTTATTATTCAAGAATACGTTGATTTTGAAATAGAACTTGGCATATTTTACTATCGTTTGCCGAGCCAGCCAAAAGGCCAAATTACATCTATGACATTAAAGGAATTTTTGACAGTAACAGGCAACGGACATGATACGGTCGAAACATTGATGCAACAAAGCGAGCGAGCGAGGTTTCAGATAGCGGCCACTCGTGTGAGATTGGGAGATACTGTGATGCAAGAAATTTTGCCCAAAAACCAGAAACGACTACTCGAACCAATAGGCAACCATTGCAGAGGTACAAGGTTTATTGACGTAAACCATAAAATCACACCTCAACTCAACGCTGTTTTTGATAAAATAGCGACTCAAATTGAAGGGTTTTATTATGGACGATTTGACCTTAAAGTCAAGACTTGGAATGACTTGTATGCAGGCCAAAATATCAAAATCATGGAACTCAACGGTGTGGCCGCCGAGCCAGCGCACATCTACGACTCTGACCATAAACTATTGGAGGCATATAAGCAGGTAGCCAAACACTGGCGTATTATGGCCGATATTGCTATTGAACAAAATCAAAGAGGTATTCGACCCGTATCGTTTGCCAAAACTTGGGCTACTACCAAGCAACATTTAGGGTCATAAAATGCGGTATATTTGCTCGTTGTTTGTTAGTAAATCTTGGTAAATTATTTCGTGAATCAGGCTATTTTTGTGCTTTATTTGAACGATACATTGAGTAAGTAACTCACCATTTCGATTCATTTTAAGATCGTTTTCAACATCACCGTTTCCGCCTGTGTGATGGAACTTTAAAATTTTTTCAGCTTCAAAATGCAGGTTTTGTTCGACCCAGTTTTCAAACCACATCTCTCGGTTGTGGCGAATTGTGGCCGAATAAAGCGTAGCCGACGACCAGATATAGGGTTTTGAGTCGTCTTTTGAACTGACAAATACCTCCTGACCGTTCCATCTAACGACAGTCAAGGTGCGGATAGCGTTTGTTGTAATGATTAACGTAAATGGCTCTATACCAGTAAATTGATAATTTTCTATAAAGTTAGAAATTGAACTATATTTGAAAAAGTCTAAAATAATCCAGCCTCTACTTTGGCGATAAGGCAGGTTGGACTCGTGTTTTTCAAAAGCGCCATTGAGCAAACAAAGCGTAAAATGAACAGAACTTGCTATCCAAGTACCGCCGGCCTGAGGGTCTTTTGGATAAACGACCGATTGGCCATTGTGCCAATATTGGCGTGGCGATATGGCTTTGGCTCTGGCGGTACTTTCGTCTCGGTTGTGAGTCAATACAAAACCGCCGTTGGCAAGAGGCAAATAAGTCAAAACGCACATACTTTAAGCGGCTACTGCCTGATTTTGGTAGTTGATTGTTGAGGCAGCCATTCCTAAGTTTTGAGAAAGTTCAAAGGCTGGATATTGCTCGTTCAATCCTATTTTGATGATGGCCAAATGGTGTGTAGTGTGTTCAATCAAGTAAATCAATTCTCGCTGCAAACTACTCTGAATAGGTTGGTTGGTGAGAATTGTCTGGTGGAGTAGGGGCGTATTGGTTTCAATAGTGCTTAATTGGCCAATTATTGTCTTTAAACTACTGATTGCCAAGATTTTGTTAGTTTCTATCTTGGTATTTCGCTCACGCAAATCATAGTTTACTGTTCCAGACTTGATACCAGCCAACAAACAACTATAAAATTCAATGATATGCCGAGTATGCTGCCCAGCAGAGTGGTCGTGCAAAGATTTGAGAGGCTGCCGATACATAGTCGAAGTCAGGGTTTCTAATAACTTAACGACTTGCTGGATTACTTCTAAATTGGCATTGACAGTGATTTTCATAATGTTTCAAAAGTTTTAGGTCGTCATTGACTTACATTGAGTTGTAAGGTTAGCACTACATCATCGCCCATACCCATTGAGCTGCCACCTACTTTCCAGTCGTTTCGATTGATGGTAGTACTGCCTTTAAACTGACCTTTGTTGCCAGTCTGAACAAAGCTAAACGGAATCTTGATATTTTTGGTAGTGGCTTTCATTGTCAAGTCAAAAAAACCAATGTAGCCGTTGGTAGTCTTTTCTACTTTGGTCGATTTTAAGCTAATTGTCGGATATTTATTGACATTAAAAAACTCTTCTTTTTCTCGCAAATGCTTGTTTCTTAGAAAGTTGTCTGTGTCAATCGTCTTGGCATCTACGCTAACGCTGATGTTGGATAGTGGTAGGTTATTTGGGTCAAATATAACTGTTCCCGACAGTCCTTTCAGGTTTCCATTGACACCGAGGCCAAACATTCTAATTTTAAAATCGACAGTAGCCGTAGTTGGTTTCCAGTTTTGTGCTGATATTGACATACAAAAAATAAGTTGATAAAATATAAACAATACTGTTTTCATGGCACAATAGTTTTAAAATTTGTAAGAAACGGCAATCATTGGCTGCAAGAATTTACCCCGAAATCGGTCATTGTCGAACGCTAATTTTGTGGTCGTGGTATATTCAACAAATTGAAAACCAAGACCAGCCCTAATACCCAATTTATCATTGAGCCAATAGCGACCATATATTTCAGAGTTGAGGCTGCCAATATCTGAGTCGCTCACCAGCAATAAATTAAGTGTAGTTGGGCTGCCTGTTTGTGTTTTATTGTTGTTTGTTTTGCCTTGTGCATCAGTTTGTTTGGCAATAAACGTACCCGACTGTTTGCCACCAAACGACAACCCGATGGCATCAATATTAAAACCTACTTCGATTTTGGGCGTAATTGAATATTGTAAATTGATGAACAAATTTAGCGAATTGCTCTGCACATTACTTAGGCGGAGTGTGTCAAGTTGGGAGTTGATTTTTTTTGATTCAAATAGTGCTGCAAAGCTCTCTTTTCCGGCTGTGAGTTTGGCTGGTGCGGTCGTCAAATCGGCTTGACCACCCGAAAAAGATGTAAAACGAAGTCCAAAGCCATACTTAAACTTTTTGCCATATAGCTGGCCGTAAGATAGAGCAGGGGCAAAGCCCGACCCAAACGAAACGGCTACATCGGCAGTGCGGTAACGTTGG
>JAYVJH010000080.1:0-3148 GCA_043769455.1 Runella sp.
TCAATTTCAGATGCTACCAATACGGCTTCTTTGTGTTTTTTTTGAAGCACCAAAACCTGGTATTTTCCATAGAGTGAGGCACGCAAGTTGTCCGAAAAATTATCATTTTTATGTAAATCAACTGCTTTTTGGTACGACATTAACGCTGCTCTCAAATCGCCTTTGAGTCGGTAAATGTCGCCTTGAATGATGTGGGTTTGGTTTGCATTAAAAGCAGAAATATCTTTTCCGCAATTTCTTTCGCCTTATCGATAGTTGCTTGTGCTTGGTTTAGTTGGTTGCTCAATATACATATTTTGGTTTTTCTCTGCAAAGCACGCAGTTTCTGTTCAGGGGTTTTGCTTAGGTTGTAGGCTGTGTTGATGAAAGAAATAGATTTGTCGAAATCTCGAAAACTTGATGCCTCGCTATATAAAATACCTTGACCACTATTATATTCATACCTGTCTTTTTGAAATAAAATATTTAGATAAGCAGCACCTTTTTCAATATATATTTTTGCCGAGTCATACTGTTTTTGGAAGCGGTGTATCGAACCAAAATTGAGCAAAGTCCGCCCAATGACTATTTGATTTGATTTACTTACGTTTACATTGTTTTTGACATACGGAGCAAATTTATTACTAAATTCTATGGCCTGTCTGCCATGAAAAAGTGCTTTGGCATAGTCTGTTTTAGTCTTTTTGACAGTCATCATCAAATTATGAGCATCAACGAGATTTTCATAAATACTGGCTGGGTTATCATTTACAGACGGCTTATTTGATTTTTTTGTCAAATCGTCTAATGTTAGTTTAATCCAATATTCTGCTTTTTCAAATGCTTGCTTATCCAAATAAAATTTACCCAAACGATTGAAAACATAATAGCTGTCGTATGTAGGCAACCTAAACGATTTTTGACGAAAAGCCAGGGCCGTAGTTTCAATTTGGGTAATTTCTTTGGGACTGATGGCTTGATTCATGCCCAATTTGTCGTACCAGTCGTATAGCTTTTGTTGCACAACCGAATCGGGTATAGTTGTAGATTTTTGTGCCTGAGCAATCAATGAAAAAACAAAGAAAAAAACAGAAATAAAGCGGAACATTAGATTGGAGTGGTTTAGATTATAGAAAAAGCCACTACTCTATTTCCGAACAGCGGCTTTTGATTTATGGTTATTTTACTGGCTACCGTTTTATCAAAATACGGTGAGACTTAACGAGTTTGTCGTCGGTAACGATTTGTAAATAGTACGTCCCCTCTCCAAACTCTCTGATATCAATTTCTTTCACATTTTCGTATTTGCCTCTTACTTCGCCTTTTTCGTCTCGCAATATACAACGTTCGGCGGCTTCATTGAGCCTAATAAAATGGGAAGTTGGATTGGGATACACAAAATTATCTTCGTCTTTGCTTTCCAACTCCACCATGTACTTGCCTGCTAACTCTCTGGGTGCCAATACCTCTACTACTACATATTTGTCTTTTTCTCGTTCGCCGATGTTTACTATATGTTCATCTGTTTCTGGCGCAATCACCTCGCCAGTTTGCGACAACACTTTGAAATGCTCTACTTCTTTTGCAACTTCGATACCGTTTTCTATTTTCCATGCTATTCCAAATCTACTACAATCGAATTGAAGCAACTCGCTACAAAACACATAAAAGGGTTTATTAGTATATTGGTTTGGGGACGTACTTTCAAATTTCAATGTCAGTTTAAATCTCCCAAATCTGTCAGTTTGTATATTAGACAGGTTTATATCGTAAGTTGCACCATTATCATTTGTTGTGAACGCCAGAGAATCTGTGATAATGTCCGATAAAATATCAACAGTGTAAACCTTATTTAATACTAATGTACTAATAACAGATTTTGGTATATTCGGGGCGTTATAAAATACATACCCATTGTCTTTGTACAAATTTTCTATTGTCAAGCCACCATTGCATGAAATGGACGAGTACATAGTTGGTTTAAGAACCTCTAATGACATATCAGTCGATGAAGTCGCTGTGCCCGACCCCCGTGGGCTTGAAATCTTTGTACCAAAAACAATCAACGTGTTTAGCAGTAATATTAAAGCAAATAAAATCTTTTTCATTTTTTCAATAATTAGGTTTGTGATTCTTGTTCAAGAAGTAAGACGGCTGAGGTAGTCTGATTTTAAGTGATAATGCAAAAATCTTGAAGAAATGGCTATCAAAAAATCCAACGATTGGATTTTAAGGCATTTTTTGTAGTTTTGTTCAATGAAAAGAGACGATTCGCTTTGGAAAGCTATTTTAGAAGATGTGTTCGATGACTTCCTACGGTTTTTTGTGGCCGATGCCGACGAAAGATTTGATTTGGAAAGAGGCTTTGAATTTTTAGATAAAGAATTAGAACAAATTTATCCTGTCAATCAAGACGAGTTTAACCCTCGTTTTGTTGATAAATTGGTAAAAGTCTTTACTCGGGCAGGTCAAGAAGAGTGGATTTTGGTACACATTGAGGTACAGGGCAATAGCGATGAAACTTTTGCGTATAGAATGTTCCAGTATTATTACAGAATCAGAGACAAATATGACAAGCCTATCGCCGCTTTTGCTATTTTAACTGACTCCAATAAAAGATTCAACCCTACTTGTTTTGAAGAATCATACTTAGGTACACGCTTGGGGTATGAGTTCAATACTTACAAGATTTTGGAGCAAGATGCTCTAAAATTAGAGGAAAGTACCAATTTGTTTGCCTTAGTCGTTTTGACGGCGTTGGTAGCCCTTCGAAAAAACAAATTGAGCCAAGAAAAACTATATGAGTTAAAAATAGATTTGGCCAGAAAATTATTGCAAAAACAAATACCAAAAGATAAAATCAGGGTTTTGATGAATTTTTTAAAACTTTATATTCGTTTTGAAAGTAGAATTTTAATTGATAAATTTGATACAGAAATAGAAACATTGACCAATAAATCTAAAAAAACAATGGGCATAGAAGAATTTGTTTTGGAACGTGAGCGGCGCATTGGTGAGCAAAGAGGCGAGCAAAGAGGCGAGCAAAGGGGCGAGCAAAGGGGCGAGCAAAGGGGCGAGCAAAGGGGCGAGCAAAGGGGTATCGAAAAAGGAATTGCAGAGGGAAAGTTGGCACAGGCGCATATTTTTGTAAAAAGCCTTTTATTAGAAA
>JAYVJH010000081.1:0-2550 GCA_043769455.1 Runella sp.
GTAGATTTGATTGGTCGGGAGCGTATTGGTTACATTGTTGGTGATAGAGAGTTTATCGGCCATTCTTGGACGGTTCGCCGCTGCGATTAAGTACTTGAATGTAGCAAATTTAAAATTGTTTAGAAAAAAAATTGCTGAGAACTTTTGTGTGGGTATCTCAACTGTTTTACCCATTTATTGAGTACGCGCGTTCAATCGTATCGGGGCCTACAAACAAAAAAAGCGTAGGCATTACTAAATACTTCATCTCTGAGGGAGTCGAAACCCTTGCACGAAAAGTAAAAAGTAACGCCCACGCATTTGCATGAACGTTAGCTTTAACTTTCCTGCGTGCTTAAAATTTCGACTTTTCAGAGCAGGGTTGTTATAGCTAAAAACGCTAAAATATTTTTTTAAAATAGCTCTCTGCTACTTTGACGATGTCAAATAAATATACAGATTTTAATTATCCAAATATTTTTTAGTGTTTTTTTCATATATTTTATAGCTAATTTGTAATTGTCTGATAATCAATAGAATAAGATGTTAAAATATTTTATTGCCTATTCCATTTCCTCACTACTTCCATTAAGTTAAGAGTTCGCCCAGACGGGGTCGCCCAGACACAGAACTCGGTTGGCTACCATTTTTAATTTATAAACCTGTCGTCTTTTATTTTTTCATAGCCGCATAATGTTTAAAAAACAGCGGAATGGTCTCAATGCCACGGTAAAAATTAAACAGTCCGTAGCTTTCATTGGGGGAGTGCAGGGCATCAATATCAAGGCCGAAACCCATCAAAATAGACTTTACACCGAGTTCTTGTTCAAACAAAGCGACAATCGGAATACTACCTCCACCTCGAGTCGGAATCACGGCCTTGCCACCCCAAGACTCAGACATAGCCGCTGCCGCTGCTGCATATTCAACGGTATTGGTTGGTGTAACATAAGGCAAACCGCCATGGTGCGGCGTTACCTTGACCTTGACCGACTTGGGCGCAATGGCTTCAAAATGTTTGGTAAATTTTTCTAATATTTCCACATCGGTCTGGTGTGGTACGAGTCTCATACTGATTTTGGCAGATGCCTTTGAGGGCAAAACCGTTTTGGCACCTTGGCCAATATAGCCTCCCCAAATGCCGTTTACGTCGAGTGTGGGTCTAATCGAAGTACGCTCGATAGTAGTGTAACCGCTTTCGCCAGCGATGTCGTCAATAGCCAAATCTCGTTTATATTCTGTCAAATCAAACGGTGCTTCATTCATGGCTTTGCGCTCGGCGGGGGTCAGTTCTTCTACATTGTCATAAAAATCTGGAATCGTGATATGCCCATTTTCGTCTTTCATCGAGGCTATCATCTCACACAAAACGTTGATTGGATTGGCCACCGCACCACCATAAACCCCCGAATGTAGGTCTCGATTTGCTCCCGTAACTTCGACTTCGAGGTAAGTAAGGCCACGTAAACCTGTTTCAATAGACGGCACGTCGTTGGCAATAATGCTGGTATCTGAAATTAAAATCACATCGGCGGAGAGTTTGGCTTTGTTGGCCGCTAAAAATGGCCCCAAATTACTCGATCCTACTTCTTCTTCGCCCTCAATCATCACCTTTACGTTACAAGTCAGGGTGTTGGTAGCTATCATAGTTTCGAGAGCTTTGATGTGCATATAAAACTGTCCTTTGTCGTCGCAAGCACCACGTGCGTAGATTCGGTCGTTTTTGATAACTGGCTCAAAGGGCGGCGAATGCCAGAGTTCATAAGGGTCGGCAGGTTGCACGTCGTAATGGCCATAAACCAAAACCGTTGGCAGACTTGGGTCTATTATTTTTTGTGCAAAAACAATAGGGTGGCCTGCCGTTTCGCATATTTCGGCATGGTCTGCGCCCGCTTTTTGGAGAGCGTCTCGTACAAACTCGGCAGCGTGGCGAGTGTCGGCATTAAATTTTGAATCGGCACTAACCGATGGAATACGCAATAATTCGAGCAATTCGCTCAAAAAACGGTCTTTGTGTGTGTTGATGTATGTTTGCATAAAAAATGAATGGTATCTTTGCCAAAAAATTATCCAAATTTACAAAAAATAACCAATGGAAGAGGAAAAAAACGAGTTTGAACAACAAATTAATGTAGAAATATCGGACGAAATGGCCGAAGGCGTTTATGCCAACTTGGCTATGATAGCCCATTCAAATAGTGAATTTATTATAGATTTTATTAGACTGATGCCCAACGTACCAAAGGCAAAAGTAAAATCAAGGATTATTCTTACGCCCGAACACGCAGTGAGGCTCTTGGGTGCATTGCAAGATAATATCAGAAAATACGAAGAAAACCATGGTGATATTCGCAATATGGGCGATACAGATTTTCCGCCTTATTCAATGAACTTTGGCGGCCCAATGGGTGAAGCGTAAGGTAATGAATAGTAAAAAAAGAATAACGAAAATTTTATAATTATTTAGTAATCAGTTATTTGAATATTATTTAAGATCTGATTTTTTATTGCAAATAACTACTTGAATGATAAAAAAAGAAGCGCAAAGGAAGCCTTCGCTTATAGCGAAGG
>JAYVJH010000082.1:0-4313 GCA_043769455.1 Runella sp.
TCATGCGATTTAGGAACTATTTGGCCGAGCAGTACAAAAAAGAAGATACCGTCAATGGCAAAAAAGAAGCACTACCAATTACAACTATCTATATTTTAGGATTCAAACTACCCGAAATTGAGACTCCTTGCCTAAGAGTAGAACGAAGCTATAAAGACCTGACCAACAAGGCTATACTTAAAACAAAAAGTGAGTTTGTGGAGAAGTTATCACATGACAGTTTTATTGTGCAGGTGGACAGAATCACAGACCGATACTCAACCAAATTAGATAAACTATTGAGTATTTTTGAACAAAAAAACTTTGTGGACGACCAAAAAATAACCAAAGAGTTTAATCATAATGTGGATATCGAAGAGGTGCAAATTATGACCGATATTTTGCATCATTCGGGAACAAATCCAGCAGAAAAAAAGAAAATAGAAACTGAGCAAGAAGCATGGAGAACGATTGATGCCATGACCGAGGGACTACGTGAAAAACTGACCCAGCAAAGCAAAGCCCTGACCGAAAAAGATCAAGCACTGACCGAAAAAGACCAAGCACTCACCGAAAAAGACCAGTTGATTGCCGAACTTCTACGCAAACTTGACGAAAAGAAATGATTGGCATTAGTTGCTCTATGATTTTTATAATTTTAGATAGATATTAAAACAATAATACACAGTTCGTTATCTTTGCAATAATTAACAAAAATAACCTGTGATGAAACGCCCCGCTCCATTATTTTCTACTGCCTTTTTGCTGGTTTGTAGCTTTTTACTCACCGACTGTTCTACCAAACCAACGGATACGCTTTTTGTATCGTTGCCTGCCTCTGAGACTGGTATTGACTTTATGAACAACGTGTCGAACAACGACACGATGAATATCTTTAATTATCGAAACTTTTACAATGGTGCAGGTGTAGCCATTGGCGACATCAACAACGATGGTCTGCCCGATATTTATGCTATTTCAAATCAAGGTAAAAATAAATTATTTCTCAACAAAAGTAATCTTAAATTTGAAGACATTACAATCAAAGCAGGTGTGGGCGGCACAAAAATATGGAGTACGGGTGCTACCATGGCCGATGTAAATGGGGACGGCTGGCTTGATATTTATGTATGCAACTCGGGCGAAGGCGGCGACCGCTCAAACGAACTTTTTATAAACAACCAAAATGGCACATTTACAGACCGTGCCGCCGAATATGGCCTCAACGACAAAGGCTACTCGACCCATGCGGCTTTTTTTGACTACGACCGTGATGGTGATTTGGATATGTTTTTGTTGCAAAATAGCTCATTTCCAGTCAGTAAAATCAATAACCAGAACATCAGGCACGTCCGTGACCCGCTCGCTGGGCAGAAGTTGTTTAGGAATGACCGAGTAGTTGATGGTCAGGAGTCGGGAGTAGGGAGTCAAATTCAAAAAACACAATCGACCCAAGACCCAAGACCCAAGACTTATTTTACCGACGTTAGCGAGCAGGCTGGGATTTTTGGTAGCTTGATTGGCTTTGGGTTGGGCATTACGATTGGCGATGTAAACAACGACAACTGGCCTGATATTTATATTTCTAATGATTTTTTTGAAAGAGATTATTTGTATATCAATCAAAAGAATGGCCAATTTATTGACGAATCTAAAAACTATCTGGCGCATGAGAGTTTGTCGTCAATGGGTGCGGACGTGGCTGACATTAACAACGATGGCAACCTCGATATTTTTGTAACAGATATGCTGCCTGGCAACGACAAACGCCTTAAAACCACTACCAGTTTTGAAGATTATAATGTGCAGAAAATAAAATTAGAAAATGATTTTTATTACCAGTACAACCACAACGCACTGCAACTCAACAACGGTGATAATTCATTTAGCGAAATTGCCTGCCTGTCGGGAATGCACGCTACTGACTGGAGCTGGGGAGCGTTGATTTTTGATATGGACAACGACGGCCAGAAGGACGTATTTGTGGCCAATGGTATTTATAAAAACGTAACCGACCAAGATTTTGTGCAGCTACTAAACGATGAAGAAACGATGCGGCCATATACCACTGGCGAGAAACGTTTTAACTATCGTGATTTTGTCGATTTGATGGACGCAGTGCCTGTGCCAAATTATGCCTTCAAGAACAATGGAAACTTAGACTTCACAAACAAAGCCAAAGATTGGGGTTTTGACCGACCAACGTTTACAAACGGCTCGGCTTATGGCGACTTAGACAATGATGGCGACTTAGATTTGGTAGCCAATAATTTTAATGACTATCTCGAAGTATTTAAAAATCAGTCGGTTGAAAAAAATAAAACTAACTTCCTAAGAATAAAACTCAAAGGTAACTCGCCCAATACACAAGGCATTGGCGCACGAGTGCGGGTGTGGGCTGGTGGCAATATGCAGGTACTGGAACAAATGCCCAATCGTGGTTTTGAGTCATCGTCTGACGAAGTGATGGTGTTTGGGTTGGGAACGACAACAAAAATTGACTCTGTTGCTATATTGTGGAATAACGACAAAATACAGGTTCTCAAAACCCCAAAAATCAATAGTACCCTGACTTTACTACAAGCCAACGCCAATCAAAATTTTGTGCCTCAAAAAGTAAATCTAACACCCACATTGAGCGATGTAACAGCCCAAACGGGCATTGATTACGAACACAAAGAGCAAGATTTTATTGACTACGACCGTGATAATTTACTAAAACAAATGTACTCACGAGACGGGCCAGCACTGGCTGTGGGCGATGTAAACGCCGATGGCCACGAAGATATTTACTGTGGCGGAGCAGCCCGTGGCCTCAAAAAACTCTATATTCAGCAAGCCAATGGCCGTTTTAAAGAAAGCCCCCAAGCCGATTTTATCGCCGACGATATTGCAGAAGCGGTCGATGCTACATTTTTTGATGCCGACAACGACCAAGATTTAGACTTGTTTGTGGTTACAGGCAGCAATGAGTTTTTTCCAAAATTTGAGGGTCTCAAAGATCTATTGTACCTGAACGATGGCAAAGGAA
The DNA here is from genome assembly GCA_043769455.1 of Runella sp. Classification (GTDB taxonomy): domain Bacteria; phylum Bacteroidota; class Bacteroidia; order Cytophagales; family Spirosomataceae; genus JAYVJH01. The sequence continues at coordinate 3,011 of JAYVJH010000082.1, forward strand.
ACTTCAAACGAGATAGCCGTTTTCCAGCTATTGCCGAAAGTGGGTCGAGTGTAGCACAGACCGACTTTGACCACGATGGTGATATTGATATTTTTGTAGGTGGCCGTCTGATTCCGATGCAATATGGCGCAAGTCCCAATAGTCAGTTTTATGTCAATCAAGGCAATGGTGTTTTTATTGACATGAAAGAAAACTTATTGCCCAATACCGATCTGGGTATGGTAACAGATGTAACTTGGGCAGATGTGGACAACGATAAATTTATGGACTTAATAACAGTTTCTGACTGGGGTCCAATCCAACTATTTAAAAACAACAAAGGAAAAACCTTTGAAAAGTCCCCCATCGGGGGATTTAGGGGGCTTGGCTGGTGGAACACCATCAAAGCCGCAGACTTAGACAACGACGGCGATACAGACTTTGTGGTTGGAAACTTAGGCCGAAATCACCGCATTGTAGCCAACGAAGCGCACCCTGCCAAGTTATATTCAAGTGATTTTGACCAAAATGGCAACTACGACCAAGTCATGGTTAGTGCCGATGAAAATGGCGCAGAATTTCCTTTTTTGTTGAAATTCGACCTACAAAAAAGAATACCGAGTATCAAAAAACAATTCTTAAAAAACAAAGACTACGCCGAAAAATCAATCGAACAATTACTTGGCAAAGAAGCAGTTGAACGAGCCACGCTCCGAACAGTAACCCAACCTAATTCTGTTGTGCTGATAAATGAAGGTGCTGGAAAATGGACAATCAAAAACCTACCAGTCCAAGCACAATTTGCACCTGTTTATGGCATTGAGACTTTTGATTTTGATGGCGATGGTAAATTAGATATTTTAATGGCAGGCAACAATTATGACGTTCAGCCAGAGTTGGGTCGTTATGATGCCAACTACGGTTTGTTATTAAAAAATCGTGGCAAAGGCGATTTTGAAGTCATAAAATCGCAGAAGTCGGGTTTCTTCGTCAAAGGCCAAGTACGCAACATCAAAACAATAAAGACTGGCAAAAAAACGTTGTTCGTATTGGCCAAAAACAACGAAAAAATACAGGTGTTTGGAGTGAAGTAATTGTTATTCACTTATTTCACCTTACCCATATAATCCTTTTGGTACCTTTTGAGGCCAAATCTTGCGCCTTTGTTGGTGTTTTCACCAACAACTCGGACGGTAGCTTGTTGGTGAAAACACCAACAAAGGCGCAAATCATTTATTTTACTTTACCCATATAATCTTTTTGGTACTTTTTTAATAAAAACCTAATCGTAATAGAAATAAATACGGCTTGAATTATTGATAAA
>JAYVJH010000083.1:0-13129 GCA_043769455.1 Runella sp.
GGTATGTTTAGCAACAGTGCGGGTACAGACTTGTTCGACCAGTTGAAGTTTATGAACGAAGTTGGTTTTCGGGCTTTGGAAGACAATGAAATGATGGCCCGAAAACCTGAAATTCAATCTAAAATTGGCGAAACAATGGCTAAGTTGGGCATGGCGATGGGTGTGTTTGTGATTGACGGCGGCGATAATTGGAAAGTATCGCTCACTTCGGGCAAGCAAAATTTTAAAGATACATTTTTGAAAACCTGCCGCCAAGCCGTTGAAACAGCCAAACGCTGCAATGCCACGGTAATGACTGTTGTGCCTGGTTATTTTGAACGAAACCTACCGATTGGTATTCAGACTGGCCATGTGATAGACATACTAAAGCAAGCTGCTGCTATCTTTGAGCCATACGGCCTGACGATGGTTTTAGAACCGTTGTCAGACAATCCTGACTTGTTTTTGAGAACGTCCGACCAGACATATATGATTTGTCGAGCCGTTGGTAGCCCCTCTTGTAAAATCTTGTATGACATTTATCACATGCAACGCAACGAAGGCAACGTAACGGCCATGATGGATAACTGCTGGAATGAAGTTGCTTATATTCAGATTGGCGACAACCCAGGTCGTAGAGAACCCACAACTGGCGAAATCAACTACAAAAACATATTCAAACACCTTTCAGACAAAGGCTATAAAGGTATTTTGGGAATGGAACATGGTAATTTTAAATCAGGCAAAGACGGCGAAGAAGCCCTTATCAAAGCATATAGAGCGGTAGATAGTTTTTAGATAGCACTATCCAGATTCAGAAAATACCTCGTATGTTTCAACTCGCCTGTTTTATAAAGGGCTTTTATGAGTACTAATTCTTGCAAGTCTCGGGTAGCGGTTGCTGGCGAAGTATTGCCGATAGTTTTATAATTTGCGGCACTCAGCCCACCTTTGAAACCCTCGATACCCTCCTCAAATACTCGCAATAAAACCTTTAATTGTCGTTCGTTTAGCTGCTCGTTATGTTGCAAAAACAACTTACTTTTAGCCACCAAAAAACCAATCAATTTAATGGTATATTGTTGAGAATCAAGCAATGCCGTTGAGAAAAAATACAGCCATTTGTCAATATTCAAGCTGTGGTTGCAAGATTGTAGTACATCGTAATATTCTTTTTTACGAGAATCAATGATTTTGGCAAAAGAATTGAGTGCAGGGGTTTTTATTTTCTGAGAAATAGCTTTTTCAACCAAAGCCCTGCCGATGCGCCCATTTCCGTCCTCAAAAGGGTGAATTATCTCAAAATACAAATGAACAATGCCTGCAAATACAATAAAAGAAGGGCTATTGGTAGTAGAGATAGTAGTATTATACCAATCAATAAAGCTCTCCATCAATCCTAACACTTGCTCAGATGGTGGGGCTTCATAAAACACTTTTGGAGCAGACAGATTACCCGAAACTATCTGCATAGGCTCGGTATGTGTTCGATAGCCACCAATGACATCAATATCTCGCCGACCATTCATAAGCATTGCGTGCCACTGAAACAACGTTTGATAAGTCAGCGTTTTATCGAAATTTAGATAAACATCAACCATCATTTCTGAAATACCAGCTTCATTGGCTTGCACTTTGCGGTTATCGGTTTTTAGCCCCAAGTGTTTTCTGATAGAACTCTGGACTGATTCTCTTGTAAGTATTTCACCTTCGATATTTGACGTTGAAATAGCTTCTTGCGTAAGTATTTCAATTTTTAGATGTTCTATGCTACTATTTGTCAGATGGCTCAAAGAACCAATAATAATACCTGAGTTTTGGTAAAATGATTGTTCAAATTTTGAATATAAAGATGCAGTGTATTCAAAATCAGGAAATTTTTTGTGTTGCCAAATCCATTGCATGAGCGATATATTTTGGTTTTATAACTCAAATATAAGATATTTTTGAGTTATAAAACCAAAATTATAACTCAACACAAAGAAGTAGATAGTTTTTAGATAGCTGCCGCCAAGGTAATGACCGAAACCGACTTTGCGCCATTGTCCAACAATTCAATCAACAGCGATTCTATCGTTGCACCTGTCGTAACCACGTCGTCTATTACCACAACGTGCTTGTTTTGAATGAGTTGAGGCTGAATGACTCTAAAAATATTTGCTACGTTTTCGTGCCGCTCGGCTCTGGTTTTACCTGTTTGGGTCTCGGTGAACTTTTGACGAACGGCTACCTCCGCCGACCATTCTGTATCTAAACCCTCAGCGAATCCTTTGGCCAAGGCATCGGCTTGGTTGTAGCCACGTTGTGCCTGTTTGCGTGCGTGTAGAGGCACTCCCACAACCAAGTCAAAATAAAACTTGGACTGCCGTAACTCTTGGCCATAGAGTTTACCCAAAAATACACCAACTTCGGGCTTATTTTTGTATTTGAGTGCGTGCAAAAGATGTTGTACTTTGCCACCTTTCTCAAACTTTAAGAACGAAAACACAGATTGAACCAATACTTTACCTTCAAATTTAAGAGCCAGCGAAGGCATTTCAACCAAATGCGAATTGGTACGGGGTAGCGAAACTCGACATGAAGTACAGATAACTTGCTCATTGCCAAACAACTGACCAGCACAAGCCTGACAGTTTTCTGGATAAAAAACGTCTAAGAGCGCAGTCCAGTATTTTTTGATGAACGAGTTTTTAACTATCATAATGATTTTTGAAAGAATAGAATTCTATTACATCATTTGTAACCTTGTAAATTACTCTATGTTCATCTGTAATTCTGCGAGACCAGAATTTTTTGTTTAAATGCCGGTGGCGTGAATTGAATGTTCCTTGAGAAGTTCATTAAATTGTTCGGGATTGAAAGTTATCATATTCTCATTTTTTACGGCTTCAATTCCCTCATTTAGCTTTGCAACTAAATAAGGATTGGCCATAATGGCGGCAGTTTCATCTGTTTCGGCTGTTTCTACTTCGATTTTAATTTTGAATGAATTGTTCCGACGACCAAACTGTGATTTGATTCGTTTGAAAAGCTGATAATCAAACTCTGATTCTGAAAGTTGATAAGTAACTGTCATGGTTTTTGTTTTTTTGACAAATCTAAATAAAAGCCAATCGATTTGAAAATTTTTTAAAATACAAATAAAAAATAGGGACAATAAAACCGTAAATACTGATTATATTTCGCAATAAAACAGAACATAAACATCTCTGAGGCTATGAAACATAAACTATTTGTGATAATATTTGCTTTGGTGGCTTGTTTGAAAGGCCATTCACAAACATTTACGTCGTCTAATTTACCGATTATTATCATCGAAACTAACGGTATCAATATTGTTGATAATCCAAAAATTACGGCCAAAATGAAAATTATAAACAATGGCGTTGGCAAACGAAACAACGTTATCGATAATGCCGATGACTACAATGGTTTGGTTGGAATTGAATTGAGAGGGTCGTCTTCGCAGTCGTTCCCCAAAAAACCTTATGGCTTCGAGACTCGGGACGACAAAGGGGCAGGGCTAACGGTTTCGCTATTGGGTTTTCCCAAAGAGCAAGACTGGATTTTGTATGCGGCCTACAACGAAAAAACACTACTGCACAACGTTATGGCAATGCAAATGTTTAGAGACATGGGGGCGTATGCGAGCCGTACCCAACACGTTGAGATGGTTTTGAATGGTAAATATGAAGGTGTATATGTATTGATGGAAAAAATAAAAAGAGACGGCGACCGAGTCTCTGTACCCAAAATGACAACCACCGACAACGCTGGAGATGCGCTGACGGGTGGTTATATTTTTAAAATTGATAAAACAACTGGCTCAGACCAGCCCCTTGGTTGGACATCGAAAATTAAGCCGACAGAGTCAAGGTTTGGCCAAGTTACCAATTTTTATTACGACTATCCAAGTCCTGCCAACATTACGCCACAACAAAAAGCCTATCTCAAAACCTATGTAGATAGTGCAGAAGTGGCATTGAGTGCCACCAATTTTAGGGACCCCAAAAATGGTTATCAGAAGTTTTTTGGAGTCAGTTCTTTTGTCAGAATATTCTTGATGAATGAAGTCGCCAAAAATATCGACGGCTATCGTATCAGTACTTTTTTTCATAAAGACCGCCACAGTAAAGACCGCCGCATTAAGGCCGGACCAGCCTGGGACTATGATATTGCTTTTGGTAATGCCGATTATTGCTCTGCCGAACGGTATCAAGGTTGGTCGTACTTGTTTGGGTCTGAATGTCCCGAAGATTACTGGCAAGTACCGTTTTACTGGAAACGAATGCTCGAAGACTCTACTTTTAGCAAAGAACTGAGAGGTCAATATACGGCTCTGCGGAAAGGTGCCTGGAAAACAACCCGCTTACACGCCACCATAGACTCGCTGGCGGGTTATTTGGACGAATCTCAAAAACGAAACTTCGTGCGCTGGCCTGTACTGGGTGTATATGTGTGGCCAAATCCGAGGCCGTTGCCAACCACGTATCAAGGGCAGATTACTAATTTTAAGGCATGGCTGGCAGCTCGTTTAGACTGGCTTGATGGCTATTTGTTTGGTACAATTACGGCCAATGCCGAAGAAACAACCATAAGCAACCTATCGCTCGAAGTGTCGCCTAATCCATTTAGTGAACAATTAAATCTAAAAATAAGGGCTAATTATAAAATGGAAGCCATGCTCGAAGTCATTGACAGCAACGGCAGAACGATTCAGAATAACTTGCAGATTTTAGAAAATGGCACTAACAACCTAACTTTGCCAGTACAAGGGGCGGCAGGTATGTATTTTCTCAGAATTCATACAAATAAAGGTGTGTTGAGCAAAAAAATTATTAAAACAAATTAAGTAGATATTCAAAAGCGATACGGTATTTTAATTTTTACAACTTGCTGATTAACAACGTTGTATTCAACTCACGACACCGTACCATATACTCAATACTACTTAAACACCATTTTGGTATGCGGAATACCGTCTTCTAAATATTCTTCGCCTGTCGATACAAAACCCAGCGAACTATAAAATTTGAGTAAATAGGTTTGCGCCCCAATTTTAATAGGCTCATTACCAAATAATTGGTGGCAGTACTCAATCGAAATCTTCATGAGTTGTTTGCCGATGTTTTGTCCACGTACCAGCGGCGAAGCCACCACCCGGCCAATCGAAGTATAGTCTTTGTAAATAATACCTCTGTCAAAAATACGAGTATAAGCCACAATCTGGCCAGTGTCGTCAGTACCAATGCAGTGCCAAGCCAGCGGGTCGTTGCCGTCTGGGTCTTGAAATGGGCTGTGTTGCTCAACCACAAAAACCTCGGCTCGCAGCATCAGTATTTTGTATAATTCATCGATAGTCAATTCTGCAAAACAAATACACTTGAAAGTTACCATAATTGCGGGTTAAAACACAAATATAGACTGCATACGCCAATAACAAAAAAAGACCTGAAAACTTATGTTTACAGGTCTTGCTCGTGACGAGGATGAGACTCGAACTCACACAGGCTTGCGCCCACTACCACCTCAAAGTAGCGTGTATACCAATTTCACCACCTCGCCATTGAACTGAACTACAAAAGTACTGCTCTATTCTTAGAATTACAAGTTTTGGTGTCCTAAAAAATTAAAGTTACTAACTGAAAGTATTTGTGTTTCCTCTGTTTTTCAATTTTTCATAATCTTCGATTGTGTCCAAATCAATGATACCGTTCTCAAAATCAACGAGATGTGTGTCTTCGAGATGGCTCATTAGTACAGGTTTTGCGCCTTTGTCGCCTGTGAGGCTGAGTAGTGTGTCAAACATCGTTCTGTCAAAAAGAGCGGGTACACCCACTTGCCCGGCATACTGGCAGGCTACTATTTTGGGGGTTTGGGCTTGGTATTGTGCTATGATTTTGTTCAAAACGCCGACAGTCAAAAAAGGCTGGTCGCAGACCAATATCAGTACTGCATCTACGTTTTTGTTGTTCATCCACAATGCTGCCATACCCATTTTGACAGAGCTTGCCATACCCGTTCGCCACATCGAGTTGTCGATAATGGTCAGTGGCAAATCTGCTATTTCGGGTACAATCTGAGGCTTATTTGCACCTACCACCATCACAACAGGCTCTAAACCAGTTGCTAAGGCTACTTTGGCTGTTCGGCGCAATAGACTTTCACCGTCGATGTCCAGCAGTTGTTTGGGCTGGCCCATACGCTTAGACTCGCCAGCGGCCAAGATTATTATTCCAATTTTTTTCATAATTTTTTTAAACTATTGCACCGTAATTATACCCGACTTCTACCAAAAACAACTATTGCAGTTTCTTGGCTTTGCCGAGTAACGATTATTGTAAAGCCCTCTGGGCAAATTTATGTTAGCGAAAAACACGATTCGTTATAGCCAACTTCTACCAAAAACAACCCTTCGGCTGGGGCTTGGGCTGAGGCATTGGCTCGTTTTTTGGATATTATAATTTGTTCAAATTCTGCTACTGATATTTTGTTTGTACCCACATCAATCATCGTTCCGACAATGGCTCTGACCATACCCCGTAAAAATCGGTCAGACTTAATTCTGAACACCCACAAATCTCCCTGTTGTGTCCATTGTGCCTCAGTAATCGTACAATTAAAGGTTTTTACGTCTGTGTGTAGTTTACAAAAACATTGGTAGTCAATATATTTAAACAATATTTGAGCTGCCTCATTCATTAAACTGATGTCTAATTTTGGATTGAAAAAATAAGCAAGGTCTCTCAAAAAGGGGCTTTTTTGTGTACAAATGCGGTATTCATAAGCTCGATGTGTGGCTGCAAAGCGAGAGTGAATTGTGTCATTGACCTTAAAAATAGTTGTAACTGCAATCGTTCGGGGCAAAATACTATTGACCGACCGAACGAGTTTGTCGATATTGGGAATGGCTGAATCTAAGTCAAAATGAGCAAATTGCTGCACCGCATGCACGCCCGAGTCTGTACGACTACTGCCTACAATCTGCACAGGCTGCCGCAGTAAGGTCGAAAGGGCATCTTCTAAGGTTTCTTCAACAGACGAGGCGTTGGGCTGTCGTTGCCAGCCCTTGAAGTCTGTTCCTTTGTAGCTAAGTTCAATAAAATAACGCATTGGCAAAAATACAAAAAAATGTGTCATAGACGATTATTTGTTACCATTTTTCGTTATTCTAATCTATCACAAAACATAGCAACCTATGACCATTGACCACTTAAAATGCGTATATTTGTGCTTAGTTTACCTTTAAAAACAATATTTTACATCTAAAATAGTTTTATCTGTTAGATGAATCAAAACTGTATGAGATATTTATTTTTTGTCTGCATTGTTGGCTTTTTGGTAGGTTGTAAAACCAAACCTGTCGTACAAACCAGACCAGACCCCGTGATATTAACCATTGGTAATCAGCAAATTAAGACCGATGAGTTTTTTCAGTCATTTACCAAAAATCAGTTTTCTGCCGACACTTCAAAACAGATGGCCGTCGAAGACTACTTAGAGCTTTATACCAATCTGAAACTTAAAGTAATAGCCGCCCAAGCCGAAGGTCGTGATACTACATCTGATTTTAAAGAAGAAATGGCTACCCTCCGTAAGCAGTTGGCACAGCCGTTTTTGCAAGACAAACTACTGATAGACAACTTAGTAGCCGAAGCCTACCAACGTTCAAAAGAAGAAATAAAGGCTTCGCACATTCTTATTTCTGTATCGCCCGATGCCAGCCCTGCCGATACGCTTGTGGCTTATCGAGCGGCTATGGCCTTGCGTGGGCGGATTGTCGAAGGAGAGGATTTTGCAGAAATGGCCAAAAAGTTATCAAAAGACGACAAAACAGCAAGCTCTGGTGGCGACTTAGGCTTTTTTACGGTTTTTCAAACAGTTTATCCCTTTGAGACGGCTGCTTATCGTTTAGAAAACAACCAAATCAGTAATCCTGTCCGTACCAATTCGGGCTATCATCTCATTAAAATAACAGATCGCCGTGTTGCCCGAAGCAAGTTGCAGGTAGCACATATATTAGTGAGTATGAGCAGTAGTGCCAGCCCCGAAGGCCAAAATGTAGCTAAGGCTCGCATCGAAGAAGCCTATGAACGAGTACGCCAAGGGGAGGCGTTTGAGGTGGTTTGTAGAGAATATTCGACTGACCAAACGACTAAAAATAGCGGTGGTGTGTTGGCCGCATTTGGTACTGGTCAATGGGTGCCATCGTTTGAAGAAGCCGCTTACTCGCTCAAAAAAATAGGCGATGTGTCGCAACCCTTCAAAACAAATTATGGCTGGCATATCATTAGGCTCATCAACAAATTGTCAATTCCTACTTTTCAGGAAGCCGCATCGTCGTTGCGCCAGAAAGTTGTTACTGATAGCCGCAAAGACGTAATTGTAGAAGTTGCGGCTCAAAAACTCAGAAAATTGTACGAAATAAACGAAAACGAGTCAGTTAAAGACAATGCGATAGCACTCTTAGATACTTCATTGCTGTCGGGACATTGGAAACTAAAAACGTTATCAACGACTACCAAACCTGTTTTTGAGATTGAAAAGCAAAGCTACTCTGCCAATCAATTTCTGGATTTTGTTGCCAAAAAACAAGCCCCCACCATGAGAGGTACTAATCTGAAAGTATTAGCGCAGCGATATTATAAGCAATTTATCAACAGGCAGTTAGCTGAATATGAAGAGGCTAATCTTGAAAAAAAATATCCAGAATTTAAAGCATTGGTCTCAGAAGTATACGATGGCGTGTTGTTGTCGCAAGTGATGGCACAACGGGTATGGGATAAGTCTATTGCCGACACAATAAGTCAGCGAGTTTATTATGAAGCCAATAAAAATAAATATCGGTATGCCGAACGAGCAACGGCAACGATTATAACCTCAAACAGCGATTCGCTATTAGTACGAGCGCAAGAAATGTTAGGTACGAGTCCGCCCTATCAGTTGCGACGAAAAGGTACTGACTTGATATTTGATAATAATAAATCAGACTTAACTTTATTGCATCGAGAATCGCTCTTTGATGTGGCAGTTACGATGATGCGAAACGAAAATTATTTGGTCGAAGTGTCGGGATTTAGCGATAATATTGAGCCTGATTCACTGTCGGGGGTACGAATTAGAAACGCTGTAAAGTCGATTACCAATAACAGGATAGCTTTGTCGAGAATTATGGAAAAAGACAATGGTAAATTTTTGCCTACTTTTGATAAATCTAAAAATAGAAGACTTAGTTTTCAATATTACAGTACTTCAAAAAAAGACATTGAAAAAACGCTCAATAGTCTAAAAATAGGTTCGGTCAATATCGTAGAGACTGTCTTGAACAAAGGGGAAAACAAGTATATTGATACTAATAACTGGAAAGTTGGAAATTTTAGAACAACGATTGACGGTAGAAAAGCATTGGTTATGATAGCTACCATTGAGCCACAACGCATCAAAAAGCTTAATGAAGCCCGTGGGGCAGTAATTAACGACTACCAACGGCAATTAGAAAAAGAGCTTTTGGCTAAACTAAAAATACAGTTTCCAGTTGTTAAAAATGAAGAAGAAATCAAAAAATTAGTCATCAGTCGTTAGTCAAAATACTATTCACGCATCTATCATTTTACGCATTTACAACTTTGTCGTTCACTTATTATTTAATATTACAATGAAATACTCAAAGGCTCACGTGTTCAAGCATTTAGGCATTTACACATTTACGCATTTATTATTTTTTATTTCACTCGTTAGTTTTGGTCAAGGCAAAGGCACGAGTATCAATAAAGTCATAGCCAAAGTAGATAACTACTATATTTTGCGGTCAGATTTAGAAGAAATGATACAGCAATATCAGCAGCAGCCAGGCCAAGCCGCACCCTCGCAGTGCCAAGCATTGGAGAGTTTGATTATCAATAAAATGCTATTGGCTAAGGCCGAGCAAGACTCTGTGTTGGTCGAAGACAAAATCGTTGATGCCCAGTTGGCTTCTCGTATGGACTATATGTCTCGGCGGTTTGGGTCTGAAAAAAACATCATAGAAGCCTATGGTAAAAGCATAGAGCAACTCAAAAGCGAGCTACGGCCCACCATCAAAGACCAGATGCTTACCGAAAAAATGCAGGGTAAAATCACTGAATCTATCAAGGTGTCGCCTGTCGAAGTCAAACGTTTTTTTAATACTATTCCCAAAGACAGCCTGCCATACATACCAGCCGAAGTAGAAATTGGGCAAATTGTACGCTTTGCCAAAGTTACCAAAGCCCAAACCGAAGAACTCAGAAAAAGGCTGATAGACTTTAAGGCACGTGTCGAAAAAGGGGAGAGCTTTTCGGGTTTGGCATCGGCGTATTCAGAAGACGTAGCCTCGGCCAAAGAAGGGGGCGATTTGGGTTTTGCCAAACGTGGCTCGATGGTGTCTGAGTTTGAAGGTACGGCACTCAAACTACAGCCCAACGAAATATCAGAACCTTTTGAAACAGAATATGGTGTGCATATATTGCAACTTCTCGAAACCCGTGGTGCTGAGTACCACTCTCGCCATATACTATTGCGCCCCGACTACAACCGCATGGACGCAAGCGATGCCAAACGGGTATTGGACAGCCTCAAATCGTTAATTGCAATAGACTCTTTGAAATTTGATAAAGCTGCCAAAGATTTTTCTGAAGACAAAGCCACAGCCGATGGCGGTGGGCTATTGAAAGACGCGCAGTCGGGTTCTAATCTATTGCCACTTGATGCCTCAATGCAGTACGAAATGTTTAGTATGATAGATACCATGAAAGTTGGCACGATTTCTGAACCATTGAACTATCGGACAGAAGAAGGCAAAACTGCTCTTAGAATACTGTACTACAAAAGCCGTGTTGAGCCACATTATGCAAGCCTCAAAGATGACTTCGAGAAACTGACAACTATTGTAACAGGTAATAAACGCACCAAAGCTGTCGATACTTGGTTCAAAAAAGCCGTTACCGATGTTTTTATTAAGGTAGAGCCAGAGTTTTCGGGCTGTAAAATTTTGGGGGTTAATGATAAAAATGGGAATTGAGATAATGCTAAACAGTCAAAAAAATGATAATAGCCAATCCAATATATGATGTAGTTTTTAAACGAATAATGGAAAACGAAAAGGTTGCTAAATTTTTTATTAGCACACTTTTGGACGAGATAGTCGAACACATAGAAGTCAAACCACAAGAATATACCTACGAAGGTGAATTAGATTTTGATAATCCAGAAGACATTGCCATACTTGAAAACAGAATGAGAGAACGTTTTTCGATTTGGGTATATCGATTAGACTTTATTGCAACCATCAAAACAGAAACGGGAGAATATAAAAAAATATTGATTGAAATTCAAAAAGCCCGAAATAGAATTGACCTCATGCGCTTTCGTAATTATTTGGCCGAACAGTACAAAAAAGAAGATATTGTAAACTTCAAGAAAGTAGCATTACCGATAACGACCATTTATATTTTGGGTTTTAAATTACCTGAAATAGATACAGCTTGCTTAAAGGTAGAGAGGAACTATAAAGATTTGACCAATAAGACAATATTAAAAGCCAAAAGTGATTTTATAGAAAAGCTTACACACGATTGTTATGTTGTTCAGGTCGAAAGAATAACAGGCCGCTACCATACAAGACTCGATAAAATGTTGAGTATATTTGAGCAAACTAATTTTACAGACGATAGACATATCGTGAAAGAGTTTAAACACGATGTGGATATTGACGAAATTAAAATAGCAACAGATATTTTACATTATTCTGGTACAGACCCGCAAGAAAAAAAGAGACTGGAAGACGAACAAGAAGCTTGGCGAACCATCAATGCGCTGATGAGTGAGTCTGATAGAAAATACGAACAAATAGTAGAAGACTATCAAAAAGTATCAGAAAAAGTACAACAAATTGAAGCCGAGAAAGAGCAAATTGAAGCTGAGAAAGAGCAAATTGAAGCCGAGAAAGAGCAAATGTCAAACGAGTTGAAAGCAAAAGATAGGTTAATAGCGGAACTGATGAAAAAAATTGAGATAAAATAAACTAATATTGGATTTAGAACAGATGAATTACAAAAACGACGTAGAGGCAGCAGAAGCGCTAAAAGTATCTTACGAAAGATTAAGAATAGAAATAAGTAAAATAATTGTAGGTCAAGACGAAACAGTTAGGCTGTTGCTGACTGCTATTTTTTGTCAGGGTCATTGCCTTTTGGTTGGTGTGCCTGGCTTGGCCAAAACATTGTTGATTCAGACCATTGCCAATGCCCTTGATTTGAGTTTTAATCGGATTCAGTTTACCCCCGACCTGATGCCGTCTGATATTTTGGGGTCGGAAACATTAGACAATGAACGTAATTTTAGATTTATCAAAGGCCCTGTTTTTGCCAATATCATTTTGGCCGATGAAATAAACCGTACACCACCCAAAACACAGTCGGCACTGTTGGAGGCCATGCAAGAGTATTCGGTAACAGTATCGGGACAAAAGCACTCGCTTAGTCGCCCGTTTTTTGTGTTGGCTACTCAAAACCCAATCGAACAAGAAGGCACATATCCACTACCAGAAGCGCAATTAGACCGTTTTATGTTCATGGTTTACTTAGACTATCCGTCGTTTGCCGAAGAACTCAATATCGTCAAAGCTACGACGTCTGACCAAAAACCAGTTGTCAATAAAGTCATTTCTGCCGAAGAAATACAAGCCTTCCAGCAGCTTGTGCGTAGAGTGCCAGTACCAGAAAATGTAATTGAATATGCCGTAAAGCTCGTTCACAAAACCCGCCCACATGGCGACATGGCCGCTCCCGAAGCCAAGAATTATTTGGAGTGGGGTGCCGGGCCACGAGCATCGCAGGCTCTGATATTGGCCGCTAAGTGCAACGCCCTTATCAATGGCAAATATTCGCCTGATATTGAAGACATTAAGGCTGTAGCGTTGCCCATCTTGCGCCACCGTATAGTACGAAATTTTAAGGCCGAAGCCGAAAATATATCGGTCGAAAAATTAGTAAAAGCGTTGGTGTAGGTTCTGTTTGATTGTATATTTGTGCTAAATAAGTAGGTCATTATAATTAGTTTAGATTATTTTGTAATTTTGCTCTATGGGACGGGTAAATACACCAATATTAGATTCGGAGGCTAAAAATGCCTT
>JAYVJH010000084.1:0-1710 GCA_043769455.1 Runella sp.
TTCAAAAAATGATAAAAGAGGGTATTATTACCGAAAAAGAGGTCCAAGAAGCAGCTGAAAATTACCTCATAATATAATCTGTAGAGTTTTCAGTATAATATTAAACACACCACGTCGTTTGATTTCTTCAATGATAGTCGGCTGGTGGTAATAATGATTGTCAAAGATAGCCAAAAATCGCTCTACATCAGCTATTCTGAGTTCTATGATTATGTCGATGTCTTTGGTGCTTCGCCCTACTGAGTAAAAATCCATTGCTGCACTACCTGTGAGCATATATGGTATTTGTAGCGTGTTGAGTTTTAGTGCAACGTCCCGCAAAAAATTAACTATCATTTTTGAAGATTAAAGGTATTTTTTTATATATGTCAAAGTACTTTTTTTTTGACAACTACTCTTTGTTATGTAGAGTCCCCCTTATCATGCTGATAGTTTCTTTGTCATGCTGAGCGAAGCGAAGCATCAGTCGTTTGCTTCACCCACGCATCGGCTACTGACCCTTCCTTACGTCAGGGTGACAAGGAGGCATGGTAACCAAAAAGGGGTTTACTGAGGGGAAACCACACGAAACCCATAATTCTCACCGTTAAAAGTAAAAATACTATCATTCCGAAAAGACACACGGCTATTTTTAGGATAGCTAATCCAACTACCGCCACGTAAAACATGATGAATATTGGTATGGTCGGGTACGCCAACATTCCCAAAATAGCCTTTATACCAGCCATCACACCATTCGAATACATTACCAGTCATATCATACAAGCCCAAAGCGTTTGGGCTAAAACTACCCACGGGTACTACTTTTTCACGATATATTCCCGCTACTGAGTAATAAGTTTGGAAATCTACACTTCCATCAAAATTAGCCTCATTGGGGTCTAAAATGTTTTTTCCATTGCCAAAACGGGTGCGGTTGGTAGCACCGCCACCTGCGGCATATTCCCACTCAGCTTCGGTAGGTAGACGGTATTGTTTGCCTGTACGGGCATTTAGTTTTGTTAAAAATTCTTGTGCATAATCCCAACTTATAGCGTACATTGGGCAGTCGTCACATTCTTCTGAATCAATGTGAATTTTACCCATCACGGCTCGCCATTGTGCTTGGGTTACTTCATATTTACCCATATAAAAATTTCCTACAGTAACTCGGCGTACTGGTTTTTCGTCATCTTCCCCCTCGTTACTACCCATCATAAAACTGCCGTCTAACACATAGACCATTTTTATATTCTGCACAATATTTTCTCCAAGTCGTTCATTTATTGCCATTTCTTTTTTTGCTGCTATTGCTTTCTGCCGCTCGGCTTCTGCCAATCTTGTTTTCAAGGCTGCATTTTCGTCAGTCAGTCGTTGTTTCTCTTTCTCGGCATTTGCTAATTGTGCTTTTTGGTTTTGGTCTATTTTTGTATGTTGCTGCTTTTTATTTTGTTCTTGTCGCTGTTTTTCTACCTCCGCTTCTTGTTCTTTCTTAGCCTGCCTTGTTTTGGCAAGTTTATCTTTACAATAATCATCATCGGCTTTTACTACGAGTGCTGCCCTGTACCATTTGTTGGCGCAGGGGTAGTCTTTTTTGGCAAAACAATCGTCTGCCTGGCTTTTATACTTAAAAAAATTGGGGTCGGTTTGGGCTTGGGCGGCGGTGTAACAACTAAGCACCACTATCAAAACTGCGAGGTATTTCATCATGGTTAGTTCAATTTTGATAAT
>JAYVJH010000085.1:0-1529 GCA_043769455.1 Runella sp.
AAGCCATTTTTTGGGGTCTAACTCTACGGCTTTGTCGATGTAGCGCATGGCAGGGGCATAGTCGCCTGCTTTGAAGTAGGACGTAGCCACTTCTCGCCACAACTGGGCATCGTTGGGATAAATCTTGATGGCCGCATCTATCCAATCTCTAAACTGTTGAGAAGTTTGAGGATACTTTTTAAACCCTTCGTCTATATAGTACTGGCTGTCTTTGGCAGGGCTTTGACAACGTGAGCAAAGACCAACCAGCAGCAAAACAGTAAAACTAAGGGAGAATCTCTGTAATTTTGCCATTTTCAAATTTAAAAGTGATGAAAGCACTATAATCTTGTGCTTGGCTATCCGACTTTGAAATACCTTTTTGCCAGATATTAACAGACTTCACATAGCCTAAAATTTTGTTGGTGATGGCCTGTTCAAACTTCGTTTTCTGATATTTGTTATCCATTTCTAATATTTCATACTCACCTCTTTCGCCATAACAGTTTACTATAAAACGAGCAGTAATAAAGCCGTTAATATTACTCCTCAAACCACTCAATACTTGATTGGCTTGTACCACCAACGTCTCAGACGATATTTGGGGCTTGGCTTTGTAAGCATAGTAATAGTATGTCCAGTTTGCTGGATAGCACCTGGCTGCGGGTAGCGCAAGCTGGCTATAGGCGAGGGTAGGTAGTAAAATGAGGGAGGCCGTAAAAAAGTATTTCATTTTGAAAAATGACTAATAAGTATAGGGGTCGCATTTAACATTCCATGTAACAAAATAGAGGAAATGATACCATATTTAAGTCGTGTATATCCCAAAAATATACCTGCAACAGACTGATGCAATGTGATTAGTGGCATCAATAAAAAAGCACTTAAACTCAAATTATAATTGACGATATGACCAAATCCAAATAAGACAAAGGAAATGTAGAATATGATTGTATGGTGTTTATCCCAAAATTGCGTTAGGGCGTTATCAATATTTTTTCGTTTGGATAATAACGAATAGACGAATAAGCCAATGAAAGAACAAATCAAAAATTTTGTTGTCAAATTAAGTGCATAATTTTCAACACCAAAAAAGTAGTAAAACGGAGTCCATGATAGTAGTAAAAAAACTATCATTAGACTAAAGTTCAATTTGGAATAAATCAAACATACCCTATGTTCCATTTCTTCAACAATTGGGAAAAGTATGCCATATTTCGGTAATAAATAAAATAAATCTTTCGATTGGTCACTACTTATTATTCTGGTTGCAGGTCTATCAATACTAAATGCTTCCAAAATAATAGTTTCAAGTAGAATCAATAATAATGTAATGGAAAACGTTACTATAAAAAGCAAAGATAGAGGCTTCAAATGGCCTAATAAAGGCAGAGTATGGCGGCTAATACGCAAACCTTTTAATAGATTTTTAACCTCAAAAAATATAATTTTCAAGCTGAATACGATGTTGGGATAGTTTTAACAAATGCCTAAGAACACATACAAAGAGTATATGGCTTAATTACCATACCTACTTAAAATCAAAAAAT
>JAYVJH010000086.1:0-4778 GCA_043769455.1 Runella sp.
GTGGGGCAGGTATGGGCGTAGCCGTTAGTCCGTTGATTGTGGCTTTCAGTTTGTTTATGAACCTTATCGAGCTATTGGTTGCGTTTTTGCAGGCTTTTATCTTTACGTTGTTGTCGTCGATGTATATTGGTAGTGCCATCGAAAACAACCACGATGCCGACCACGGACACTAAGCAGTTTTGAGTTAATGAGTTGCTGAGTAGTACAAATAAATTTTTGTTTTTTTTTCACTTTTTTAATACATAATATCATGTTTCTTCAAATTTTGCTTCAAGCTGCTGCTGACAGTGGCGTAGGATTGGCCGTAATGGGCGCAGGTATTGGTGCGGGTCTTGCCGCTATCGGTGCTGGCTTAGGTCTTGGTCAAATCGGTGGTCGTGCCATGGAGGGTATCGCCCGTCAGCCCGAAGCCGCTGGTAAGATTCAATCTGTAATGATTATCATTGCTGCCCTCGTTGAGGCCGTAGCTTTGTTTGCAGCCGTTATCTGTCTGTTGATTTCGTTCAAGTTAGGTTAATTCTGAACGAAAACCCCAAGAAAACTACAATTTGCGTTGCTCACATTAGGTGTCAGCGCAAATTGTAAATTTTGTTTTTAAATATTATAACTAAATAAATAACCATGGAATTACTCATGCCCGCCGTTGGCCTCCTGTTTTGGATGGTACTGGTGTTTGGAATTTTAGTAATAGGTCTCAAAATGTATGCTTGGAAGCCTATCATTGGCGGCCTCAAAGAGCGTGAAGACCAGATTCAGAGTGCATTGGACTTGGCCGAAAGAACTCGTGCCGAAATGCAAAAACTACAAGCCGATAACCAGAAGCTACTCACAGAAGCACGTGCCGAGCGAGACAAAATACTGAAAGCCGCCAAAGAAGCATCTGACAATATGATTGTTGAAGCCAAAAACAAAGCACAAGCCGAAGGCAAGCGTCTTGTTGAAGATGCCCGTGAGGCGATTCAGAACGAGCGAGTGGCTGTGATGGCACAAATGAAAAAAGAAGTTGTTACGCTGTCGTTGGGTATTGCCGAAAAAGTACTACGCAAAGAACTGACAGACAAAACGGCACAACAAAAACTTGTAGCCGAACTCGCCGAAAACGCAAGTTTGAATTAAGAAATAGTACAGAGCGTTGAGTGGATAGATGTAAATTTAAAAAATAACACTCAGTCATTCAGTCATTCAATCACTCAATAATTATGTCCGAATCAACAGTAGCCATACGATATGCCAAGTCGCTGATAGACTTAGCCAAGGAAAAAAACTTGGTAGAAGAGGTATATCAAGATATGCTTTTTTTTAAGCAAACTGCCGACGAAAATCGGGGTTTGTTGCTGGCTCTCAAAAGCCCAGTAGTGCGTCACGAAAAAAAAATGGGCTTGCTGAAAGCCATTTTTGAAAGCCGTGTCAATCCAGTTTCTTTCTCTATTTTTACAATTATTACCAAAAAAAATAGAGAAGGCATCATGTACGCTATTGCTGACGAGTTTGTAAAATTATATGATGACCAAAAAGGAATCGTAAAAGCCCTTGTTACTTCGGCTACCGAACTCACCGACGACTTACGCAGTCAGTTTGTCAAAATTGTGAACGATGCTACTGGTAGAATTGTAAAATTGACCGAAAAGATTGACGAGACCCTCATCGGTGGCTATGTGCTACGTGTCGGCGACAAGCAAATAGATGCTTCAATCCGCAAGAATCTCAATGACTTGAAGTTGGATTTGCTGAAATAAGTTTATCGAGTTAGCTTAATGAAGCCATCGCTCCAAGCGATGGCTTCATTCGTTTTATTTAAACCAGTCGGCGTACATCACATAGTTGTTGGCCGTTCTGGCAAATACTTCTCCCAACTCTGAGCTTACGTCTTTGAGATATTTGGCTGGATTACCCGCATAAATCGTCCCCGAAGGCACTTTTGTGTTTTGTGTTACAATCGCCCCTGCTGCTATAATGCTCCCTGCGCCAATGTGCGCCCCGTCCATGACGATTGCCCCCATACCTATCAGTACGCTGTCTTCGATGGTGCAACCATGCACGATTGCGTTGTGTGCTATCGATACAAAATTGCCGATGGTCGTTCCGTGTTTTTGGTAGGTACAATGTATCACCGCTCCGTCTTGGATATTGACGTTATTGCCCATTTTAATAAAATTGACATCGCCACGAACAACGGCATTGAACCAAACAGTACAATTGTCGCCCATTGTAGTATTGCCGATGATGGTAGCGTTGGGCGCAAACCAACAATTAGAGCCAAACTTAGGAGCAAAGCCTCGAACGGGTATAATAAATGACATATTGTATTGGATAATTTAGTAGTGAATAGTGAAAAACGAATAACGAAAAAAGTGTAATCGGACAATAATCAGATATTTAAAATAAATCAAAATATTGTTTATTTGAATAGTTGAGCAAGTTTAAACGTGGTTATAAGTTTAGTTAAATTATTAACAATCAATAATTTGCAATATTTTTAATGCCCATATTTCTTTGCTACACGCAAGCAATCATTTAAAGAAAACACCGTACAAAAATATAGTGTTTTTGTACCAAAACAAAATACAGCTTTTAATAGACAATCACATCAACAATGTGCTGACTTTTGGCTTAATGAGGGGTAATATCTTTTTGTATTTTTATATTTTTGTTGGTATTTGGTACTGTTGAAAGCGAGTCATTTAGGGCTAATTAGGGCATTTTTTCAAAACAAAATTTGGTAAAACCAATTCTACACGCTATTTTCAACCCTTATATTCATTTTCAACCCAAACCTTGTAAAAATATACTTATGGAAAAATCAATTTGGCGCAAAAAACCAATGTCGGCTTATGAAGCAGACATCAAAAACAACCAGCTCAAACGAGTAATGGGCAAATGGAGCCTGACGGCCATCGGTATCGGTGGAATCATTGGTGGTGGGGTTTTTGTGCTTACAGGTACGGCGGCTCACTATCATGCCGGGCCAGCATTGGCTTTGTCGTTTGTGGTGGCTGGTATTGGCTGTGTTTTTGCGGCGTTGTGCTATTCTGAATTTGCCTCAATGCTACCTGTCGAAGGCTCGGCTTATGCTTACGCTTATGGTACAATCGGTGAGTTGTTTGCTTGGATAATTGGCTGGGGCTTAATATTAGAATATGCCATGGGTGCTATGACTGTGGCCGTTAGCTGGTCTGGATATTTTAATAAACTCTTGCATCTGTTTGGTATTGATATACCCTACTATTTACGAAACGACCCTTTTTCGGCGGCCAATTATGCCACAAACAATCATTTAGAACCAGTGGGGTTTGCATTGAATTTACCCGCTTTTTTTATTACTTGGCTCGTAACTTGGATTTTGATAAAAGGCATTAAAGAAGCCACCAATACCAATAACCTTATCGTTATTCTGAAATTGGCTGCTATCTTGTTTGTTATTATTGTGGGTGCATTTTTTATTAACATTGACAACTGGCACCCATTTATCCCTGAACCAGAAATGGTTGTTCACGAAGATGGGGTTGCCAAATCGGCTTATGGTATAGATGGAATTATGAGTGGTGCGGCGGCTATTTTCTTTGCTTACATTGGCTTCGACGTTGTCTCAACGTCGGCAGGTGAGGCCATCAATCCCAAAAAAGACGTACCCTTTGCTATCATTGCTTCGTTGGCTATTTGTACGGTATTGTACATATTAGTATCGTTGGTTTTGACTGGTATGATTAACTACAAAGACATCACAGGCGAAGCCCTCAAAGCACCAGTAGCCTTTGCTTTCGATAAAGTGGGTCAGCCTTGGGCGGTATTTATTATTACGGCAGCGGCCACGGCTGGTTTGGTATCTGTTATGCTCGTTATGATGTTGGGCCAAACACGTGTGTTTTTGGGAATGGCCAAAGATGGTTTACTGCCAGACTTTTTCAAGCAGATTCACCCAACGTTTCAAACGCCATGGAAAAGTACAATTTTGGTTGGCTTATTGGTATCGTTAGTTGCCTCGTTTACACCAATAGGCGTGTTAGGCGATATGACGAGTTTTGGTACATTGTTTGCGTTTGCAATGGTTTGTTTGGCTGTGCTAATACTCCGTATCAAAGATCCAAAGAGAGATCGTCCATTTAGAACACCCGCTTTAATGATTATCGCCCCTCTGGGGATATTCACAAACTTTTATTTAATGTCTCGCTTGGATAGTAAAGCGCAGCAATTTGCTACTGGCTGGATGGTATTGGGCTTGGTGGTTTATTTTATTTACAGTCAGGGCAAAAGTAAATTGAATGATATGGACGAAGACAATAAATAGACCTGTCTTTTTGAAGACTAAGAATTAAACCAAAAAAATAATAGTTACAAATATTGAAAACACGGTTTTTTTTTCTGAAAATTGTGTAGAAAAACAAATAATAAATTCCAAACTATACAGAAGCACCATGTCTGACAAAGCACAGTTGATTTTAGAAGGAAAAACGTATGAATTTCCAACACTCGAAGGTAGTGAAAACGAAAAAGCCATCGACATCGGTAGCTTACGAGACCAAACAACCTATGTAACACTCGACAGTGGTTACAAAAATACAGGCGCAACCAAAAGTGCTATTACGTTTTTGGACGGCGAAGAAGGTATATTGCGGTACAGAGGCTACTCAATCGAAGAACTGGCCGACAATGCCACTTTTTTAGAAGTAGCGCATTTGCTGATTTATGGCGAGCTACCAACCCAAGAAGAGTACAAAACGTTTGAACATTTGATTCGGACGCATACGCTTGTAAATGAAGACATGCGTAAAATTTTTGAT
>JAYVJH010000087.1:0-3067 GCA_043769455.1 Runella sp.
TTAGTACTATCGTTTCGCCTTTGTCCACAGTCTTGCCACCAATTTCTACGGGTTTGGCAGGGGCTTTTTGTACGGGTGGTGGTGGCAACGGTTTGGCTTTTGGTTCGGTTCGTTTGGGCGGTCTTGGACTTCTGTTCGATTTAAAAATAGTGATGGGTACTTTAAAATTGAGCCAAACAGACTGTTGCGTAATATTTGCCTGCTCAATACCCGTAACTCGATTGGACTGATAGTAAGCAACTTGCTTAGTAAAAACAGGATTGAGTGGCATTTGGTACGATAGGCTCATCTCAAAACCAATATCGCCCTGAGCCACGTAACCTATTTCGGGGACTATCATAAGCGAAGTACTTTGGACATCGCTCTGCGAAAAAACCGCACCCACGCCCGACTCTACATACCTAATCGAGCCTGTGCCTATCCTGTCCCACTTTTTTTGTGTCCCCAAAGTTCTAAATTGTACGCTACTCATGGCATTGAGTTGGGCATACCAACCCACAAGCCCGTGGGCATCGGCTCGCATAAAAACCTTACGCAACCCCAGCGATAAGCCCGTGGCACGGTAAAAATTATAATGCCCAGTAACTTCGTTGTTTTTATAATCAAAACTTGGAAAAGATATAAACTGTAAATATTTATTCTGAAAACCACCTATCAGCAGTCCCCAAGCATTGCCGTTGGTTGCGTTGGTATATTTGAGCATAAAATCCAGCCCAAAACCATCGGTACGCTGGTTGTATTGGTTTTCGTTACCATTTACGTCAATCAACATTCCTTGGTAATTTGACTTGATTTCAGTTTCTAAAAAACGGCTTCCCGACACCAACGAATAATCGGCGGGCAAGGTTACGCCGAGGCTGTATTTGGGAATGACACTTATCGTAAGTTTTTGGCCACATACCCAACCAATCGATAAAATGGCGGCAGTGGTCATTATAAAAATTTTGCGCTGAATTGATGCCCACATAACAAATTGATTATGAATGATTGAAGGACGAATGATTGATTGAGATAATAGAATAGCTACCTCTACCTCAAAAATCTTTTTATTAAGACTTCGAAATCAGATTTTAGTATCGGTTTGGAAAAACAATATTGATTAGACAGAAATTCTTATGCAGTCGTTCCCTACCACTTGTGGCTGTTGGTATAAAATGTCATCGACCAGAGGCCGCTCAATAGTCGGCACTCGGTAAGACCGAGCGACGGCATGAAACATTCTGCCATTCAAACATTAACTTTTAGCCCCAGGCGTTCAAGATTTGTTTTAATTGTTTATATTCAATCAAAAAACCGTCGTGGCCGTAGAGCGAGTTTATTTCTTGATATTGAGCGTTATTGATATATTTGGCCAAAAATCGTTGTTCGTTAGGCTGAAACAAAATATCTGAACTAATGCCAATAACGAGCGTGCGAGCTTTGATTTTGCCAAGTGCATTACTTATACTCCCACGATTACGGCCTACGTTGTGGGA
Source organism: Runella sp. (assembly GCA_043769455.1). Classification (GTDB taxonomy): domain Bacteria; phylum Bacteroidota; class Bacteroidia; order Cytophagales; family Spirosomataceae; genus JAYVJH01. The sequence continues at coordinate 1,476 of JAYVJH010000087.1, forward strand.
GTCCATGATTTTTGAGAGTGTCCAGTACGAAAAAGCATTGAAACGGCTTGCCAATTTATCGCCCTGATATTGCTGGTAAGTGGCCGCTCTAAAATTTTCTATTTGGTCGTTGCTATCTCGTGCCTGTGTAAAGTCGTAGGTGTCATAGTTTCGGTAAGAGAGCAGTGCAATTGAGCGGGCTACTTTCATGCCCTCAATGCCTGCTTCGGCGTGGCGTTGTGTCCAAGTGGCATCGGCTTTGATGGCCATGCGCTGCGACTCGTTGAAGGCAATACCCCAAGGCGAATGAATGGCATTGGTAGCAATCAAAACAATGTTTTTGGCCAAATCTGGATTCATAATACCCCATTCAACTGCCTGCTGCCCACCCAAAGACCCACCAATGAGGGTATGAATCTGAGCAAGTTGTAGGTGTTCACGCAGTAGTTCAAAGGCATTAATAATGTCTCGAACTGTTATTTCTGGAAAATCGTGATAAAACGGCTTACTCGTTTCTGGATTGACTGTCAGCGGGTTAGTTGAGCCATAGTGCGAACCCAGCACATTGGCACACACAATAAACCAGTCTTTGGGGTCATAATATTTGCCCACTCCTATCAGCCCGTCCCACCATTCAAGCGGGTCGTCTGTACCTGTCAAAGCGTGGCATACCCACAATACATTACTGCCACCGGCATTGAGCGTACCATGTGTGGTGTACGAGAGTTCGACAAAAGACAAGGAGTCGCCAAGTTCTAACGGAAAAATATACGGGTGTTTAAAAATCATGCTATTTGATTTATATACCCCAGCAACTATTTTTGTGTCGCATGGGTAGGAATTAGCACCTTATCAGCCTTATCGAGACAGGTTGCCAGAGGTTCGTAGAGCCTATTCTCTCCCCTCATCTTTATAAATCAATCGCTGTGCAGTGAAGACTTCGATTGACTTGATGGTGCAATATTACGGTCAAAAGTCTATATTTTCAAGTACTTTTTCAAAAAACTGTACTAAATTTTGATAAATGCCCCGTTTTAGTGCTTTTTATTTTTCAGACTAAAACAACTAACTTTGCATCGTTCAAACATTAAAAGGTTATGCCCAAAAAATACCCTGTTGGTTTACAAGATTTTTCGGAAATACGCACAGGCGGTTATATTTATGTGGATAAAACACCGTTTGTCTTTAAACTCATCGACGAAGGTAAGTTTTATTTCCTTTCACGTCCACGCCGTTTTGGTAAGTCTTTGTTTGTGAGTACGTTAGACTATCTTTTCAAAGGCCGAAAAGAACTATTCGAGGGTTTGTATATTTACAATAAATGGAATTGGAGTCAGACGAATCCTATCATTAAAATTTCGTTTAGTAATATTGGGCATAAAACAATGGGGCTTGAAAAAGCCATTCAGCAATCTTTAAACCAGACAGCACTGCAATATGACATTGTTTTCAAACACGAAGCGATTGATCAAAAATTCAAAGAACTCATCGAAAAACTATCAGTCAAATACGGCAAAGTTGTGGTGCTAATAGACGAATACGACAAACCTATTATTGACTATTTGGGAACAGACTTAGGGGGTGGTATTGAAAAAGCTATCGAAAACCGTGAG
>JAYVJH010000088.1:0-5480 GCA_043769455.1 Runella sp.
GGTGTCATTGCTGACCCCTCGCCTTGCATGTATTAGGCCTGCCGCTAGCGTTCATCCTGAGCCAGGATCAAACTCTCCATTGTAAATAATCCTAATCTAGTATAATAATACTGTTTGCTAAGAAACTTGTCGTTTAACTTATCTTCCATCATTTCAAAGAACTTTTGCCCTGTTTCAAATTACAACTCGTTGCTGTTTCTCTGGATTTGGGACTGCAAAGGTATGTGTCTTTTTAAGTGATTCCAAATTTTTTATCAAAAAAAAACAACTTTTTTTAAAAGTTGTTTGAATAAGCAAATCAAAAGTGAGAATAGTACTAAAATGAGTGTATATTCACTATTTTATTGACCATAAATCTGTCAGACCAATGGCGCGGGTGATAGTAAAACCTTCGCCGTGTGCTACTCCTATTGCATGGCCATACTCACGTGAACGGGCTTCTACAAATTTTAAAAAATCTGGATTTGAAATATAACTCTCAGGTTCTGTACTGTTGGGGTCGTAGAATTGAGACCGAAATGCTCGGATAGATTCTACTTTTTGTTCCCAGTGCGGTGTAATGTCTATTATAAAGTCGGGCTTGATGTATTGGTCTTGTATGTAATGAAATACATTCTTTGGTCGCCATGGAGATTGTGGTTTCCCATTTTCGTCAAATGTTTCAATTTGACGAAGTCCTGACAAAAAACAAGCATCGTAAATAAGTTTAGCACCCCGTCCATGGTCTGGGTGTCGGTCGTGAATGGCGTTGGCGAGTACGATTTCGGGTTGGTATTTACGAATGAACGGTATGATGGCCATTTGGTCAGCTTCGGTATTTCTAAAAAATCCGTCTCTGATACCTACATTTTCTCGAAAAGGTACACCTAATATAAGTGCGGCGGCGGCAGCTTCTTGTAGTCGGAGTTCGGGAGTACCTCTGGTGCCAAGTTCGCCACGGGTTAGGTCTAAAATACCTACTTTTTTACCTTGTTTGATGTGCGAGAGTATTGTACCTGCACAAGCCAGTTCTACATCGTCAGGGTGAGCGGCTATTGCCAATAAGTCTAATTTGAAAGACATCAGGGGTTTTGGTATGGTTATAAACTCAGAGAACGTATTTTGATATAAATACGTTCTCAAAATTCATGTTAAAATACCAAATTTATTTGCCTTAATTGACCTTCAAACGTTGTCCTGGCCGAAGGTTTGAATTTTTGAGATTATTTTTATCTGATAATACATCGGAAGACAGACCATACTTTAATGCTATGGAATCCAAAGTTTCGCCACGGCGCACTCGGTGCAAAATGGTACGCTTGACTTGTGAAATGCTGGACTCAAATTCACTTTCGTAAGGACTGCCGCCACGAAGGTAGTCCCAGACACGAGGGGTGAGTAAAAAATATTCGGCATGGATTTTCTGGTCGGCAAAGTCCCAAATCCAAGATGGGCTAAAAGGATTGCCTTCGTAGCGGTTTTCATAGTGTAAGTGGTCGCCAAAACTTCGGCCTGTGTTACCTGCCAAACCAAGTACATCACCAGCTTTGACCATCTGGCCTATTTCTACACTAAATTTTGAGAGGTGGCCATAGAGTGTTTCCAGACCATTGAAATGCCTCACCAGCACAAATCGGCCATAGCCGTTGCCATCGAAGCCTGCTACTCTGACTACGCCATCGAAGGTACTGTAAACGGGGTCGCCTGTGTTGGCATCTAAATCTATACCGTCGTGGTTGCGAGAGCGGCCACCTAATGACCTAAAACCAAACATTGATGTTATTTTGGTTTCATTGAGTGGCAAATTCCAAAAATTGCCTTTGGCAGGGTCGTATATGTGCAAATTGACGTTTTCTTCAAATTCTCTGGCACTTAGTCCATACGGGTTGATGGAGCGTGAGTCCCAGATTGTGTAATAATCGGCGGCCTGTACCATGTCGTCCCCAAATTTTATTGAATCTACTTGCTGAACAACGCTTACCTCTCCTTGGTCTATGCTACTTGTATCTTCGGCTACGGTTTTGTTGAGTTCTTTTTGAGGTTCAAACTGGTCTGCATAGCGAATTTTGGTTTTTTCGGGTTCATATTCGTCGAACTCGTCTTTTTTTGGTTTAATTTCTGGCAAGTCGTTGGGTTTTGACTTGTTTACTTTGATTTTGGGGGTGTTTTTGAATAGTCCTTTTTCTTGGGCATTGGTACTCAAAACAGTACACGAAAGAAGCAATGCCCAGACGGCAATTAGTCTGATTCTCATATAGGTTATTGTTTAAGGCCACCTTACTGGGGGGAACGAGTCTATGCCCAGTGAGTTGGTTGTGATGAAAAAATACAATTTAAAATTTTATCAATGTAAGCCTTTTTCGGCCAAATATCGTTCGGCATCAAGGGCGGCCATACAGCCTGTTCCTGCCGCTGTAACAGCTTGCCGGTATATATTATCTTGTGCATCGCCACAGGCAAAAACCCCTTCTATATTTGTTTTTGATGTGCCTTTTTGTGTCTGAATATACCCTACTTCGTCCATATCCAACAAGCCTTTAAATATATCAGTGTTGGGCTGATGACCTATAGCTACAAAAAAACCTGTGGCTTCTATTGTTTTAGATTCGCCTGTTTTGTTGTTTAGTACCCTTGCACCTGTAACGGTACTGTCGCCGAGTATTTCTTCTGTTTGGGTGTTCCAGAGTATTTCTAAATTGGGTATTGATTGTAGCCTATTTTGCATAATTTGCGATGCTCTCAGGGTATCTTTACGAACTAATAAATATACTTTTTTGCAAAGTTTTGCCAGATAGCTTGCTTCTTCGCAGGCTGTGTCGCCTCCACCTACTACGATAACGTCTTGCCCTCTAAAAAAGAAACCATCGCAAACAGCACAGGCCGACACGCCATGCCCGTTGAGTCGTTGTTCAGATTCAAGACCGAGCCATTTGGCCGATGCGCCTGTGGCTACAATAACTGCCGAAGACTGCACTTGTTGCTGGCCGTCGATCCACACTGTGTGCAGTCCTGATGGCGATATATCTATTTTGGTGGCAATACCATACCGAACGTCTGTGTCAAAGCGGCGGGCCTGATTTTCAAAGTCGAGCATCATCTGTGGGCCTTGTACGCCTTCTGGATAGCCTGGGTAGTTTTCGACTTCGGTCGTGGTTGTTAGTTGCCCACCTGGCTGAATACCCGTGTACATAACTGGCTTAAGACCTGCTCTGGCTGCATAGATGGCGGCAGTATATCCGGCTGGGCCTGAGCCTATAATCAAACAACTCACTTTTTCGATATTCATAAAATTATTAATAAAGTACTCTTATAAGAATGTAAAATAACCTTTATGATTATTTTTAAAGTACAATGAACCACAAATTTCGTTAAAATAAGCTGAAAGGCAAAATAATTATCTATTTTTGAGTTATTTCTCACTATTTACCTGTTGTATTATTATGAAAAAAACCATCCTATTTATTCTTTTTTGTTCGACCTGCTACGGCCAGTCCCTTATATTATCAGCTCAAGAGTTTGGCAAAAAATATGATAGCCTGTCGTTATCATCTCAGTTGATTGATGTACGAACTGCTGATGAATATCAAAAAGCACACTTGAATGCAGCCAAAAATATAGACTTTAAAGATGTAAATTTTGGAATACAGATAGAAAAATTAGATAAAAATAAGCCTGTTTTTGTTTATTGTTTATCGGGTGGGCGAAGTAGTGGAGCCGCAAAAAAAATGACCGATGCTGGCTTTAAGCAAGTCTATGAACTACAAGGTGGATTTTTAAAATGGACATCGGCAGGAAAACCTTTTTACAGAAACAAGGATATTGTTAGCAAAAGCGATTGGTCAAAAGTAAAGTTTGATGCTCTCGTAGCTTCTGAAAAGCCTGTATTGATAGACTTTTTTGCTACCTGGTGCGGGCCTTGCCAACAGATGATGCCCGGCATTAAAAAACTAAAAGAAGAGTACAATGAAAAAGCTATTGTTGAAACTATAGACTACGACCGTAATAAAGAACTCGCACTAAATTTGGGAATTGACGAGATTCCGATGTTGTTGGTTTACAAAAAAGGGAAGGTCGTTTGGCGAGGTATTGGCCTTACGCCAGAGGCTATTTTACGAAAAGTGATTGACGAGAATTTACAGTAAAAAACATAGCTACGCACCCAATAATACTGCTACAAAAATCATACCAGAGAGTAAATACTGATTTTTAGTTTGACATGATGTAAGACATTAAAAAAATATTATTGTAAGTTACAATTTGCTGAATATAAATACATTGGTGTATTTATATAGATAATAGAAATAATGCGCTATCAAGCATATAATTCTTTTTGCATGGTTATTGACTATTGGTGTAGAGAAGAATTTACTTTCAATCCACACCCACATAAATTCGTTATCCGATGTTACCAAAGCAAATAAATAAAGTGTTTCTCACAACATTTGTTGTTTTTATGCTAAATGTTGCCAATGCCTTGGCTGTCATGCCTGATACATCTCCCTCCATCGTGGGCAATAACCTCGTTTATGACAATGACAAACAAAGATATTATTGTTTGTTGCTGCTACTCGGCAGTTCTGAAGACAACACAACCCCTTTGATGGAACAAGCAGCAGCTCTTGGTAGCAATGCTGTGATGTTGGTAGTTGAATGGGACTATGTTCATAAAAACATTAACAGCCCGGCAAACTGGACAAACCTCGATAAAAAGGTCAAGCGTGCCAAAGAACTTGGTATGAAAGTATTTATCCGTATTTATGCAGGAAGACACAAAACTAATATAGATGGTTTTTGGACAGATACCGATTCTATGAAAGATGGTGCTGGCAAAATACTAAACGATAACGGTCGTGGTTTTAGTTTTAGTGCGCAGTCGGTGGTCGATAAAGCAGTTTCATTTGTCAAAGAAACGTCCGAGCGGTATAATTATGCCCAGCAAGCTGGTGATGTACTGGCGATTTCGGTAGTAACTACGACTACCCAAGAAGCGGGGTATCATTATCAAAATGAAAATGAAAACAACTCATACCAAACCGTTTTTGACTATAACCCACTTTTCGTAGATGGTTTTCGGCTTTGGTTACAAAGTAAATACAAAGACATTCGACGACTCAATGAGGTTTGGTTTTCAAATTTTGATAGTTTTGATGAAGTCAATGCTCCATTCGATGCTAACTATTTGCGAGGGTCTTTTGTGTTTTCGTATGGAATGGACTGGTATTTGTACCGCCACCAGATGCTCAAAAAATTTATGGATAGTGTAACGCAAACTATAAAAAACGTCAATCCTACTTATAAAGTTATCAATGATTACGGCTCTGTATATGATGGTTTGAGCTTGAGACGTGGTACGCTGGGGTTTAGAGATTTGGGTAATAATACTGACGGCGTAAAAATCAACGATGGGGCTGCATACCCACACAGATTTGCTACAGACTTGACACGCAGTAACATGAATGGAAAGTGGGTAATGAATGAGATGTTTCCTGAGCCAGGAATAC
>JAYVJH010000089.1:0-4256 GCA_043769455.1 Runella sp.
TATTGTACTGCTTTATATTGTACTTTGGGTGGTTTTTCCTGGTTCAAGTACGCTCGAAGAAGACAAAAGCATCAAGAAATTTTATAGAGACATCGACAACAAAGTACTGGGCGGTGTAGCTGGTGGTATTGCAGCTTATTTTGGGGCTGACTTAGGCATTGTGCGCTTGGTTTTGGTACTTAGTATATTTATTGGAGTCGGTATTCCGTTCTATCTCATTCTCTGGATTATTACTCCAAAAGCTACGACATTGACCGAAAAAATGGAAATGGTTGGCCAGCCCATTACCCTCGAAAACATCGAGACCAACGTAAAACAAGCCTTACAGCCCGATACTGCCCAAGAAAATACCCTCAGTAAATTGCTACTGTTGCCGTTTAGAGCCATTGAAGCGGTGTTTAGTAGTCTGTTGCCATTGGCCAAATTTTCGGGGAGCATCGTCAGATTTTTTGCTGGCCTGATGTTAGTCCTTATTGGTGGTGTTACTACTCTTTCGTTGTTTGTGGCGTTGGTTTCGGTGCTTACTGTTGGTTTGGGGTATTGGGATAATATGGGTTTTCACCCAACATTGTTTTTTTTGAACGAAGTACCGCCAGTGGCTTACTTATTTTTGTTTTTGGCAATAACTATTCCAATGGTTACTCTGTTTTGGGCTGGTGTTTCGATGCTTTCTCGTCAAAACAAATTTAGCCCGGCCATATGGCAAACGCTTTTGGGCTTGTTTTTGGTCGGACTTATTGGATCGTTTATTTTTGGTGCTAAATATAGTCGTGAGTTCAGTAGCCGTGGTACAGTCGAAAAAACAGAAGAATATAGTTTTTCTAATAAAATAATACTCTTTGATTTGTCGGGTAAAGAATTTTACGATGACGATTTCTCAAACTTAAATCTTGACTTAAATGGTTTTGACCAAAGTAAAGTCAAAATCAATCTTAAATTTAGTTCACAAGGCCGCAACCGAGCCGCCGCCGAAGAAAACGCCCGAGCCGTTGGTTATGATATTGCCCAAAAAGACTCAGTGTTGGTATTTAATAGTGAATTTTTGATTGCTAATAAAGCCAAATTTAGAGGGCAAAGCGTTGATGTCAATATTTATGTGCCTTACAATAAGCCTTTTGCGATGTCTCAAAATTTTTATAGCCGTTTTTGGTTCAATAACGAACAACAACATCAGTACGACTTAGAAAAAGACAATGACGAGACTTTTCGAGGTATTCGATGGGCTATGACCAAAGACTCGGGATTGGTTTGTCTGAATAGAAAAGTAATTGTTGAACAAAACAATGGCGATGATAATGACGAAAATAACTCAGAAAATACGGCAAATTTTGAGCTTGGCGATGATTTTGATGAGTCGTTCAATGATACCGATGGCTTACAAAAACAGTTTGAAATCAAAGATTTTAGTAAAATTAGTATTGCTGGAAACTATGTGGTGGACATTCAAAAAGGCGACTTTAAGATAACAGCCAACGGCCCCGAACGTGCAATGAACGAAACAAAAATAGAACTCCAAAACAATACTCTAAACATAGAAAGCGACAACAAAACTGACAACGAACGAGTGCGAATACTGATAACGATGCCTACTGTGAGCGAAATAGACGTAGCAGGAGCGACGCTATCGAGGGTGCGGGGTTTTGACAAAATAGAGAAATTGGACGTGGCTTTGTCGGGAGCATCAAGTTCTCAAATTGATGTCAATACCGATAAACTACATATACAACTTGTAGGGGCGTCGGTGTTAGAATTACGAGGCAAAGCCGATAAAGTCAAAGCGCAGCTATCGGGTGCGAGTTTTGTAGAAGCCCAAAACATCAAAATCAAAGAAGCCGAAGTAAGTGCCGCAGGTGCGAGCCGTATCAATTTGGGTGAAGTCGCCAATCTTAAATCAAACACCAGCGGTTTGAGTTCGGTCAATAAGAAGTAGATTCAAGTAGTCGTGAGTATATAGTACGGTGTCGTGAGTTAAATACAATGCTGTTAATCAGTAAGTTATAAAAATTAAAATACTGTATTAGTTTTGAATAAGTACTTAAAATAATAGGCATTTGATTGGTAACTAAGTATAATATTTTCACTATTTATTTTACCCGAGGCGTAGTGCCTACAAAGTCTTTCAGATAAAACGGCTCAAAAGTTTCGATGTCTTCAAACTGCTGACTGTCGATAGCTTTTAGGGCCAGTTCTCCAACAGTTTTGGCAGATGGATAAATCTGGGTTTCGATAAAAACTGCATTTGGACTGTTTCCAAGAGTTGTTTTACATTTTTCGGCGCCATCGCCAAAGAACACTATTTTTTGAGTCGTTAATAATTCTAAAAACGAATTTTCGTCAATTACCATAGCTTGTGTGTCTTGAACGATATTTAGATTTTGGTCAAAAACACCACAAAATACTTCCATTCGCCGAGCGTCAATCATGGGGCAAAGCAAATAGTCAGTTGGAAGCGAGCCACTCAACTGCGCCGCCATGGCGTGAAGGGTATTGATGGCTACCAACGGCTTGTCCAATGCAAAACACAATCCTTTGACAGTTGAGGTAGCTATGCGGAGGCCTGTGTATGAGCCTGGCCCTTTGGCTACGGCTATTACGTCAATATCAGAAAGCTGAAAACCAGTGTGTTCGACTGTATTTTGAATCAAAGTCGTGAGCATACCAGACGACGATTTGTCTGTAAAAAGTGCATAACAAGCCAATAATTGATTGCTTTGGTGAACCGCTACCGAGCAGCTACGAGTCGAAGTGTCAAGACTGAGTATTAACATAGGGGTTATTTGCAGAATTGTTTTATTTTTGTGCAAATTTAGACCTATTTTATGAATCAAGTTCATTTTATTGCAGTTGGCGGTAGTGTTATGCACAACCTGGCCATTGCCCTCCATCACAAAGGCTATAAAGTTACAGGCTCAGACGATGAAATCTACGACCCTGCCCGTACTCGACTTCAAAAATTAGGTATTTTGCCTACCGAAATCGGCTGGTTTCCTAATAAAATTCATAGCAATTTAGATGCAGTTATTCTGGGAATGCACGCCCGAAAAGATAATCCAGAGTTATTGAAAGCGCAAGAATTGGGGCTAAAAATTTATTCATATCCAGATTATTTTTATCAGCAAAGCATTGATAAGCAACGGGTTGTGATAGCTGGAAGCCATGGCAAAACGTCTATTACATCTATGATTTTGCACGTTCTCAATTTTCATAATCGTAAGTTTGACTACTTGGTTGGCGCACAATTAGCTGGTTTTGAAACAATGGTGCGGCTCTCCGACGATGCGCCTGTGATTATTGTCGAAGGCGACGAATACCCGGCTTCACCAACTGACTTAGTACCCAAATTTTTGTGTTATCACGCTCACGTTGTTCTCATTAGCGGCATAGCTTGGGACCATTTTAATATTTACCCAACTTGGAGCAGCTACGTCAATCAGTTTGAACAACTCATAGCAGCCATTCCCAAATCTGGAAATTTGTTTTATGACCAAACCGACTCCAAACTCAACGAAATAAGCCAGGTGGAGCGAGAGGGCCTTACCAAAATGGCTTACCAAGCACACCCACACCGAGTAGAAAATGGCCAGACGTTGTTGATAACTCAAAATGGCGAAGTACCGCTACTTATTTTTGGCGACCACAACATGAAAAACCTCAGCGGTGCCATGCGTGTATGCGAAGAGTTAGGCGTTACGAGTGAGCAGTTTTATGAGGCCATTCAGACTTTCAAAGGAGCGGCCAATCGGTTAGAAACAGTCATAAAAACCGTTGATACAATCGTTTACAAAGATTTTGCACACGCACCCTCAAAAGTAGAAGCCACAACGGCGGCAGCCAAGGCGCAATTTACAGACCGCAGATTGGTGGCTTGCACGGAGTTACATACATTTAGTAGTCTGAACAAAAAATTCTTAGGTCAATACGCCCATAAATTGGACGCTGCCGATGTTGCCGTTGTGTATTTCAACCCACATACTATCGAACATAAGCGGCTGGAGCCTATATCGGTCGAAGAAGTAAAGACTGCTTTTGAACGCAACGACCTATTGGTTTTTACAGAAAGTACAGCATTAGAACAATTTTTATTGACCCAAAACTGGAACAACACCAATTTATTGATGATGTCTTCGGGTACGTTTGGGGGATTGGACTTGAAGCAATTAGTTGCCAAGATGGGCCTTAGTAGTGAATAGTGTATAGTGAAAAACAAAAAATATTGTAGTTAAGTAATAATCAGTCTGATTAGGTATTGTCAATTT
>JAYVJH010000090.1:0-4644 GCA_043769455.1 Runella sp.
AAATGTAAAAATCAATTTTTCCGATTTTAATCTAAACTAATTTCGCACAAGCACTTAGCTTCATTATATCTAACGAAAACATTAGTATCTTCTTCCAAAAGAGGTCTTACAATTGTTTCTCCTGATGTTCCTGATTTATGAGTTGTTATTTTACAATTTCCTTCATAATCTCTGCTCCATAGAAAATAACACACTCCACCCCTAATATTTAATCCTGGGAAACAATCAGATGTTTCTGGAAAATCATGTAACTCTTCCATCCTCTTATCGGCTAACATTTCAGCTCTAAAATCATCTAAACCTTTGCCACCCGAATACCAACGGGCAGGAATAATCATAGTCAAAAACCTTGGACTTAATTTCTTAGCCTGTTCCACAAATTTATGGTAAATCGGGGTTGCACTGGCTTGGGCTCCGCCATCACTTAACTGATACGGAGGGTTTCCGATGATTACGTCAAACTTCATTTTTTTAAATAATTTTATGGGATAATTGGTATGGATAAATTGGTAGGCGTGGGTTTCGAGGGCTTCGCTTCGGGCGTATTCAGTTTCGTTTGCCCCACAGTAAGTACATCTACCGTTTTTGAAAGTATGATTGACTCTGTCAAAGACGATATTGCCTTGTTCAGTTTTAAAATCTTCACAGATTGAGTACTTTCCGTTGGCGGCTTTCGAGCAATAAACACTTCTGCGAGCCAGCAACGAAGTCAGTTCTGTAATGGCAATTCCGTAAATTTGATTTTTGAAAATATGATTCCTACGAGCCTGATCATCGGGTATTTGAGTAGCCAGTCCGTCCATCAATCGCTTGGCAATTTCTCTAAGAAACACCCCCGATTTTGTTACAGGGTCAAGAAATTTGGCGTTCTTGTTTTGCCACAAATCAGCGGGTAGCAGGTCTAAGATTTGGTTGGCTAAGTGGGGCGGCGTAAAGACCTCATCATTGCTCAAATTGGCCAAACACGACAGTACATCGGGGTTATAATTGGTTTTCAGCTTCATGTAGTGTTGGTTTAAAGACTTTTTAAGGAAGCCTTCGCTTTGAGCGAAGGCTTCCTTTTATTCTTCAGATTCATGTAGTTTTAGAAAATGCGTCAGCGGAAATTCTTGTATTGATTTGGGCAAAAAAGCAGGGTCTTTGTCATCAGAAAAAACCCCAATCTGAGTTGGGGTTTTTGCACTTATTTTTTTGTTGTAATGATGAATGTCTCCTTGAAGTAAATTGGCCAATGAAAAATCTCTACGTTTGATTAAACTTCCATTGACGGGACTCCATTCTGAAAAAACAATCGGTTTGGCATCTTCATCGGGCGTTTTGAGGCTCAGGGCATCACCCCAAAGAATATTTTTACTGAGTATAAACCGAGTGGCATTTCTACAATCGTTACTTGCCTCGGTTTTGAACAGTTTTGTATAAATATCGTCAAAAATAACCCATAATCTTTCCCGACATTCAGCCACATTGTCTTGCAGGATATCAACGCCATATATACTCGAAACTGCCGTAATGGCATAGCGTTCCCATTCTAACTGGCTATTTTTATAGCGACCACTCACAACTTCCAATTTTCGTTTCAGCACTTCTATCAAAAAATTACCATTGCCACAGGCTGGCTCCAAAAACCGAGACTCAATTCTTTCGGTTTCTTGCTTTACCATATCGAGCATCGCATTTACTTCTCGTTCAGACGTAAATACCTCGCCATGGTCGGCAACCCGTTTTTTTGATTTTACCAGATTTTCGCTATTGTTATTGACTTCCGACATTTGAGTTATATTAGACAGTTTAATCAATAATGTAGAATTATGAATGACGGTTTGCCGCTGCAAGTGAATAAATATCTGGTTATTAACTAATTAAAATACTTTTAGTTATCCGTTTTTCACTATTCATTACTTGATTTAGCAAACTGTCAATTTATGTTTACTTTCCAATACAAAATTTTCCAAAAATATTTTTTAGCAAATCTTCGGTAGCGATAGTGCCTGTGATTTGGCCTAATTCAAAGAGTGCGAGGCGAATATCTTGGGCCAAAAAATCGCCAGTGATACCAATTTCAAGGCCATTGAGTACGTCGTTGAGAGCGGCGTAGGTTTTGGTAAGGTGCTGGTGATGGCGGGCGTTGGTAACTACTGAATGACTGAGTGCTGTATGACTGAATGACTGAGTGATTGCTTGTTTTAATTCGTCTAAGCCCAGCCCTGTTTTGGCTGAAATTAGTATAAACTGATTATCATTCTGAATCTGCTTTAATGCTGTTTCACTCAACAAATCAATTTTATTCATCACTCTGATGGTTTTTGGTTCAGAAATTTCTAAATCAAGTATAGTAGTTTCCCCTTCGGGGCGGCCCGCCGAAGCGGTTAGAGGGCTGTTTATTATTATTACCAAATCGGCTTTGGCGATGGCTTGCAGAGAGCGTTCGATGCCGATGCTTTCTACCAAGTCGTCGGTCTGTCTGATGCCAGCCGTGTCAATGATTCGGTACTTGATGCCATCAATAAATAGTATATCTTCGATAGTGTCTCGAGTTGTGCCTGCAATGGGCGTAACGATGGCACGCTCTTCGTTGAGAAGTGCATTGAGCAGTGTAGATTTGCCAACGTTGGGTGCGCCAACAATGGCCACTGGGATTCCGTCTTTGAGGGCATTACCCAAATCAAACGAATCAACGAGCGGCTTGATATTGGCTTGTAAGCTAATTATGAGGCGTTTAAGGTCGTCTCGCTCGGCAAATTGTACGTCTTCTTCGCCAAAGTCAAGCTCCAACTCTACCAAACTTGCAAAATGTATAAGTTCGTCTCTGAGTGCCGACAGTTGTTTAGAAAACCCGCCACGCATTTGGCTAAGAGCCGTGCGATGGGCGGCGGCTGAGTCGGCGGCGATGAGGTCGGCTACGGCTTCGGCTTGTACTAAGTCAAATTGGCCATTCAAGAAAGCCCGTTGTGTAAACTCCCCTGGCTGGGCCAGTTCTGCCCCCTCTCGGACGAGTAATTGCAGTATTTTTTGAATAATATAATCAGAACCATGACAGGCGATTTCGACTACATCTTCTTTGGTAAACGACTTAGGATTTTTGAAAACCGTTATCAGCACTTCGTCAATAATCGTATGGTCGTCTCTGATTGTACCAAAATGAACGGTATGAGTGGGTACTTCATGCAGGTTTTTGCCTCTAAAAATACGGTTTACAATATCAAAAGTCTGCAAACCCGATACTCGAATGACGGCAATGGCCCCCACACCCGACGGTGTGGCTACGGCACAAATAGCTTGTTGTTGAATCATTATTATTAAATTTGGACGATTTGAGTTTGATTTGACAACTTTTGAACGGTGCGACGTTTCGCAGTTGTCAAATCAAACTCAAATCAAATTTAGCCAAATTTAACTCGTATTATTTACTTTCCAAAACGGCTTTGGTCAATCTCGGCAATACATCAAACACATCGCCCACGATGCCATAGTCGGCGGCTTTAAAAAACGGTGCTTCGGGGTCTTTATTGATAGCTACGATAACTTTCGATGAATTGACACCTGCCAAATGCTGAATAGCCCCCGATATACCGCAGGCTATGTACAGGTTTGGTGCTACTTTAATGCCCGTTTGGCCAATATGCTCGTGGTGTGGCCGCCAGTCCAAATCTGACACGGGTTTTGAGCAACCTGTCGCTGCACCCAATGCTTTGGCCAAATCCAAGAGTGGTTGCCAGTTTTCGGGACCTTTGAGGCCACGACCACCCGATACTATAATATCGGCTTCGGTCAGAGATAGCTCATCACTCGCTTTTTCTTGCGACACAATGCTCGCCACAAAATCGGCAGCGTTTGGGGTTGGCGTAAATGCCACAACTTCGGCCACGTCAGTAGTTTCGACAGGCACAACGGCATTTTTCTTTACTCCCAAAATCTTGATAGCACCACCAACATCAACTGTTGCAAAGGCTTTGCCTGTAAATATACTACGCTTGACCTTGAAACCTGCCGACAAATCGGGCAATTCGACCACTCCCGACACAACACTTGCCTGTAATTTGGCCGCTGCACGTGCGCTCATGGCATCGCACAAACCTGATTTTGGCAAAATGACAACATCGGCATTTTCTTGCTGCACGGCTGCTGCCAATACACTCGAATAGGCCATTGCGTTTTCGGTGTCTAATTTTGGGTCGTTGGCGTGTAATACTTTGGTTGCTCCAAAGTTACCCGCAACTACCAAAGCCGCTCCGTTGGCTGCGCCAATGGCGAGTACTACGGCATTGGTATTTTTCATTTTGGCGACTGACGCACCATAATATATGGTTTCGAGGGAGGTCTTTTTGACCTGTCCACCATCTAATTCTACAAATATTAAGACTGACATAATTTTTTGATATTTGATGTATGATATTTGATGTAAAAGTCTGGAATAGTATTTTCATAAATACATTAGACATCATACATCAAACATATTTATTAAAGTACTTTTGCTTCGGTTTTCAATAACGATATGAGCGTTTCGGCTTGGTCGGCTGGTATCATTTTACAGGCCCCTTTTGGTGCTGGTAGCGAGTAGCTGGCAAGGGTAGCCATGTCGGTAACGGCCACAGGTTCAACGACTTTGAGCGGTTTGGTGCGTGCCGTCATGATGCCTCTCATGTT
>JAYVJH010000091.1:0-1554 GCA_043769455.1 Runella sp.
GTGTTTGAGTAGCCGCACTTTTTGGGTATCATAAACCAAGTAGGCTTGTTGCAAAATACCCTCGGCAGGTTTGGCAATGGCAATACTCACTTGCTCGGGGTTGATGAGAATACTATTGGCCAATTTGCGTATTTTGGGAGGCATAGTAGCCGAAAACAGTACCGTCTGGCGTTTTTTTGGTAAATGATTGATAATCTTGACGATGTCGTCATAAAAACCCATGTCTAACATCCGGTCAGCTTCGTCCAATACCAAATGTTTGAGTTTTTCAAAGTTAATGACTCCCATTTGCTACATCGCAATCAGCCGTCCCGGGGTAGCTATTGCAATATCAGCCCCCTGCTGCAATGCCTTGCGCTGTACTTCCCACGCCTGCCCGTCGCCGCCGCCATAAATCGGAATCGAGCTTACACCTGTAAAATACCCTAAGCCTTCGACCTGCTGATCAATCTGCTGGGCCAGTTCACGTGTCGGCGACAATATAAGCGTATTCAGATGTCGTTCTTCGGGTGCAGTTTCTATTATTTTATTGATAATAGGCAACAAATAAGCCGCCGTTTTGCCAGTACCCGTTTGGGCGCAAGCAATCAAATCTTTTCCGTCTAAAATAATTGGAATGGCTTGTTCTTGAATAGGTGTGGGCTTACTAAAACCCATTGCATCTAAGCCGTCTAAAAGTTGGTAGTCGAAATAAAAATCGTCAAAAGTCAAGGTATATAAAGTTTAGGTTAGTGCGATGCTATGTTGGTTTCAGACAAATGTATGCCTATTAACAATGATTAACAACTAAGATATAAACCTTTTTGTTTGTTTTCGTTCTAAGTACCACAAACTAAAACAACAATACCATGAAAACGCTCTTATTTTTTGCTCTAATTGCGCTCACCATTGGCAGTACGGCAGCCCAACGACCTAATGACTATGATTGTCGGGACGAAAGAAACCCAGACCAAGGTTACAGTTTACCAAACAATAACTACCCAGATTTGAATAATTTGAGGATTGACGAATTGCAACGAGAAGTCTATTTTAAAATAAACCGAGGTATCGAAAATGGCCAACTCAACAGGCGAGAAGCGCAATATTTGAGCCGTGCTTTTGGTCAGATAGAACAGAAAAATCGGTATTTTAGAATTGATGGTTTTTTGTCAAGACAAGAAGAGCATGAACTGCGTTATGATTTATTGGATCTGAATGACCAAGTACGGTACGAAAAACACGACAATAGACGAGACCAACGCAATGATTTTGGTGGAAACAGACGTAATAAGCACCGTCGCAGTTGGTGAAAATTGATTTTGTGTTAGTAATTTATATAAAATTTCATAACTTTGTCTGAACTACTAAAACAAAAAAATATTATGAAAATCTTAAAATGGGTTGGTATCGTTGTGGCGATATTGGCCGTAGTGTTGTTTGTTGCATATAAATTTATGGCAAGCAATACCAAAAAAGCAAGTCCAGAAGCTACGGCCGTTTACAAAAAAGACGCAACAGAGATTTCTGTTTTTTATTGCCAACCGTCCAAAAAAGGCAGGGAAATTTTTGGGGGAA